>MPSY01000033.1:12982-17778 GCA_001901525.1 Methylococcales bacterium OPU3_GD_OMZ
GGTCAAGAAGCCTTTTTCTTTAACGAAGAAAAAACAGGCATAACCTTATTTAAAGACATTTGGCGCCAGCTAAACGACCACAAGGCTTGGCAAGGTGACATATCTCATTCAAATGAGAGACTGAAGCAATATTTTCATTACACGATAACACCGTTAACAGCAACTACCCCCGAGGGATTAGAAGAAATACAATATTCCTCGGTCGCCATTGATATCACACGACGCGTGGAGGCTGAAGACCTTAATCAGTTGTTAGTAAGAACAGATTCATTAACTCAATTACCTAACCGGGTAACTTTTCGAGAACAAATTAACTGCGCGATTAAAGTCGCCAAAGAAAAAAACACTCAATTTGCTATTTTATACATTGATATCGATCGATTTAAAGCGATTAACGATAATTTTGGCCACCATATTGGCGACCTTCTACTCAAAATGGTCTCTAAACGCATACAATCATCTATTCGTACAAGTGATATCTTCGCACGCCTGAGTGGCGATGAATTCTGTGTATTGCTCACGCCTTGGCTCACTCAAAATAATATTGAAGATGTTATTGACAAAATAAAATTCCAGCTAAAAAATCCAATCCTACTCCCGGAAGAAAAGTTAAGCATTCAAGTCTCTATCAGTATTGGCATTGCGTTCTACCCCGAACATGGCGAAACTTACGACGCATTAGTACAACACAGCGATACGGCGATGTACCATGTTAAAAACACCGGTCGTAATAGTTACGCCTTCTGTTCGCTAGAGCTAGTCGAGAAAAACCGCAGAAAACAAGAAATAAGCATAGCACTCCAAGAAGCCATTAAACACGATCAATTAACCCTGGTTTTTCAACCTAAAGCGAATATATCAACTCAGGAAATATCAGGCTTTGAGGCACTGCTACGTTGGAAGCACCCCGGATTGGGTGCTATAGCACCCGCGGAGTTCATTCCGGTTGCCGAACACTCCGGCTTTATTCAGGATCTTGGCGTCTGGACTTTGCGAAAAGCCTGTGAGCAACTAAATATCTGGCAAAACCAAACAGATCACCCATATACCCTTGCTATTAACATTTCAGCACACCAATTGCATCAAGAATCATTTGTGCAATCCACCTCTGACATCATTGAGGCGGCAGGCGTCAACCCAGCATTACTGGAGTTTGAAATCACCGAAAGTATCTTTATAGATCAGCCCTTATTAATACGAGAAAAAATAATAGCACTCAAAAAGAAAGGCATTAAATTTAGCCTCGATGACTACGGTACCGGCTATGCGTCGTTGAGTCTGTTGACTCAACTTCCCATCAATATTTTAAAAATTGATATGTCATTCATTCACAGCATGATCAATAACCAAACGCATCGCATTATCATTGAAAACACTATAACCATGGCACAGGCACTGAAAATAAAAGTCATTGCTGAAGGGGTTGAAACAGTTCAGCAATTAGAACTCTTAAAAACTTATCACTGTAATGAATTACAAGGGAATCTACTCTCACCACCACTTTCTTCCCAAGAAATAGCTAATAATTACTACACTACATCCTCTTAGCTATAGGTTGGATCAGTCATAAGTAAATAAGACCTTATCCTTTCTAACCCAGCGCGTTTACCAACTTTTTACCCACACGCCCCAAAAAACTAGGTTCTAATAATTGCTTGGCTTGCTGCGTTTCAAGTGCATCAGGAGAATAACTTTTTAACCCCTGATAAAAAGCATTTGCTAACGTACTCTCACCTGAAAAATTAAAGTAACAACACATCACTAATGAAAAAGAATTATATTCTGACGGGTGGAAACGATTACGCCGTGGGTAGAGCGCTTTTAAGTCAAACTTATTATCAAAGATCTTCGGTATCTGGTTAAAATGTTTACGCTGAATACATAGTTGCGCAAAATGACAACGCGCAATAAGATTATTCGGATTGACCCGATAATTGTCTTCAATACTACGCTCTTGTTGCGCAACATCACTGCGACCATAGGCCGCAGATAAATAATTATATAGTGTCGGCACTTTCGGGTAGGTATTTTTCAAGGCTTCCAATTCTGGAATAACCAGCTTGGCCTCCTTGTCCATTCGGTCATATAATCCATTAGCTTGTTGTTGAACAGCTTCTGGAAGTTTAAAAAACTTAGCGTCCATAATCGCATCGTTGCCAATCTCAAAAACAGATTGCTCTATTTTCTTATTTTGATCAGGCGCCCTATGGGCGTTTTTTCTATTTTTAGCCATTATTACTCATCATTTTCGCAGTTAGTTACCAAATCAAATCATCAGGAATTTTATAATCTGCATATGGATCATCATCAACCGTATTCACTGAAGGATCAGGTTCATTCACCATAACAATTAAAGTTGCATCACGTTGTTGTATTTTCTCTGCAACGCCTGCTGGAATGACTTGATACGATTGACCGGAGCGAACAATAGCAAGTCGGCCTTTAACCAAATATTCGCGGGCACTATCCGAAAGATAAAGCGTTTTCACTTTGCTACCATCGGAAAAATTAAACGCTGTCCCTTCAGGCTCTTGGGGTAATTTATTCAGGTCAATTAATTGTTTAATTTGCGCTAACACAGCCGTTTTTTCTGCCTGCTCTTTTATCTGGCGATTAAGTTCACGGTCTTTCTCAACTTTTAATTGTTGCTGCTTTTGAAATTGCTCTTTGGTTTCATTAACCGTTTCAATCTTATGCTTACGCTGTTGTTTTAGGCTTTTATGTTTGTCTGACCGAACCTTTTTTGCTTTAGCATTATTCACCAGGCCGGCTTTTAATAACTGATCACTTAACGAATTTCCCATAACACACCTAACTCATTTCTTATCTAAGCGTTAAACCAAGTGCCAACTATACATTATTAAAAACAACTCGAATAATCAAAAAACATACCTTGGCAATCAAAAAATACCCGTGGAAAATTAATTCGAATAAATATACGAAAACCAAAATCCAAAAAAGCTGCCAAGGTCACCAGCCGAGCGGCGGCGGCCCAAATCCGGTGACGCGTATAAATTGACATCCGCCAAGTCGCTATGGTCCACCAGATGGCTGTGGTCATACACGTCAACAATAATGTATCCCAACTCGGCACACTAAAAGCGGTATTTCGTACCAACCAATCCCCCCCCACTAATAATACATTCAATAAAACACAGAAAGGCCAAAAAACCTGCCACAACGGTAATTGACCATACCAAGCATCGTACAAGTAAGGCGCCTGACTACGAATAAGTTCCGAACGTTCATGAAGTTCTGTAGGTACCTCAATATGATATTCTTTAATCGGTGAACTAATATACAGAAGAATCAAAAGCATCAAAGCGATTGCCAGAAAAACCAAAGGATTCAATAAAACGACTTGCTCCGATATCACTGGAAAAGTAAAATAAAACATAGTTAAAAAAAGCGCTCATTAAAAAAAAGGGTAATTATCTATTATCTTCTTCTTCTTTAATAAACTCCACCTGTTGTGCTAATTCAGCCCGCTGTTTTTCCAAAACTAACAACTCAATTTCACGGTGTAAAAATTCATCTGATTTTTGAGTCACCTCAAAACGCTTCCGTTGTTCAATCTGCTTGGACTCCAATTCAAGAT
Organism: Methylococcales bacterium OPU3_GD_OMZ; assembly: GCA_001901525.1. Taxonomy (GTDB): domain Bacteria; phylum Pseudomonadota; class Gammaproteobacteria; order Methylococcales; family Methylomonadaceae; genus OPU3-GD-OMZ. The sequence continues at coordinate 16,581 of MPSY01000033.1, forward strand.
CAAGTAATCGTGCGTCATGTTTTAATTGTTCAATTTGCAATTTTTCTTCCATCTTCTGACTGGCAACCATTCTGAATTCTTGCTCAATGATTTCTTTTTCTAATTGCTTTTCTTTAAAGCGATTTTCCTGCTGAATTTTCTGTTCTTGGATTTCCGCATCGGTTTCTAACCAACGTAATTGCTTTTTCTCATGCTCTTTAAGATCAAAAGTTAACTGTTTTGCATTAATTTTCTCGGTATGAGAGAAACCCACCGTTTGCATCTTCTCTTCAGAGGCTTGTTCAAGCAGTTGTGCTTCATTTAAATGATCAGCCTTCGCCTTAACTTCAAGTTGTTTAATCGTATTATCATGTTCCAACTCACGCTCCCTGAGCTGTCTTTCAACAACAAATTGTGCTTCTTTTTGTTGTCCCCACTCGACTAACTGACGCTTCATGCTATCTGAATTTTGTTCCTGATGCTGACTTCTATAATCTGCTTCTTCAGAAAACTGGTCTAACTGCATTTGCTTTTGTTCCATTTTTATTTCATGCAATAACTCGTCTTCACGCAGCAACTCTTCCTTCTTTTTCACTGTAAATTCAAAATTCTTACGCATGACTTCCAAATACTGCGTCTGATGTACAAAGCGGTGATCAAAAACACCGTCCTCTTCTAATTCTTCAAACAACGGCTCTAATTTGCAGACTGTACGGCACTGAATATCTTGCACCATCAATGTTTCTTGAATAATATTTTCCACTTCTCTTTCAGTACTTTCTAACCCATCGGCTATCCAATGACCGCTCTCTAATTCTCGCAATTCACCCGCTAAAATATCCAAAACCAAACCCTGATAATTCTGCTTAATCAATGTCGTCAGTTCCGGAATAAATTCCATATTCGAACGTGCAAATTCATAGGTCGCCTGAAAACGCAATTGTAACGTGACACTCACCGTGCAAAAACCACCAAATAAAATGTACTTTTCAGTCAGTTCCCAATCTTCAATGGGTAAAGAAAAAGCCCTTCTAAAGAAGCGTTGAACATACTTTTTCGGTTTTGGATAACAGCGCACAAAGGGTCCAAATTGAGCCACCACGACTTGTCTTTCGCCGGAAAAACCAGGCTCCCAGACAGTTCTGTCGACAACGTTCTTATTTTTTGTAAGTCCGGCTAAAATATCATCCAGTGGAAATAATTGATCCGCCATCAGTAC
>MPSY01000274.1 GCA_001901525.1 Methylococcales bacterium OPU3_GD_OMZ
CCTTCTAGGCGTTTTTCAATATCGGGGAAGGTAATTAAATCCTTAACAATTGCATTAGGGGGTTCTGCAGCAATAATGCCGATTTCAGTAAGGCCGATGAGCCGTTGTTTATTTAGCCTTTGTTTAGCCCAGCCAATTGTGGCTCCTTTCATCGGTCCTTTCATCGCGCCGGGTCCGGAACCGGTACAGATATCGAAATGCCGTAAGCCTAATTCGTAACCCACTTCTTTACTGTAATCATACTCGACAGGATTAATTGCGTGCCCACCCCAGCAAGCAACTAAAGATTCGCCGTTTTCATGGTTGATAATACCGGCATTGCGGATTTGATGAAATACGGTATTGGTAATGTCATCAGGGGTTAGTGCTTTGCAAGAATCCGTCGTTTCAAGTTGTTCGATAAAAAGGATATCACGAATAATCGCAAATAAATGCTCTTTGATCCCGGTAATAAGCTTCCCGTCTACAAAAGCATAGGTCGGGGCTTGATTCAGTTTAATATTAAGACCGCGGTCGGTTGCAATAGGCGTAATTGTGAAATTTTTATAGAGATGGAGCATGACCGCTGGGTCATCGGTGACTGAGCCGGTATTTAGGACGGCAAGGGCACAATGACGTAAGAGTTGGCCTTTATTTCCGGCATTTAATGAAACGATGCTGTTGATTTCATATTGTGAGAAATGGTGTCCTTTTCTTAATGGGCTAATGATGATTTCTTTAATGTACTCAGCGCTCATTTTATCCTCTGAAAAATCTGTTG
>MPSY01000275.1 GCA_001901525.1 Methylococcales bacterium OPU3_GD_OMZ
CTTCATCTACGTTAATGGTATTAAAATTGTTAAAAATATTGATAATAATTGCCAAAGCCACTGCAGCCTCAGCCGCCGCCAGGACAATCACAAATAGAGCATACACATGACCGGCCATGTTCATACCGCCGAATCGGGCAAAAGCTAGAAAGTTTACGTTCGCTGCATTTAGGATCAACTCAACCCCCATGAGCACTGCCACACCATTTCGACGGGTCACCACCCCATACAATCCCAAAGAAAACAGGATGGCGCCAACGAGCAAATAGTTTTCTAAACTCGCCATTAGTTTTCCTTCCGGGATAGAGTGGTGGCCCCTATCAATGCACCAAGCAGTAATAAAGATGCAGCTTCAAAAGGGAGTAAATAATCCATCATGAGGAGATGTCCCAATGCTTCTGCTGTATTGGCCGGTTCTGAATTGGCCAATTCAAGCCATGGTGTATTGAACACCATATATCCAAGGACGCCTACAAACCCAATGACAACAATGGCACCGGCACTTTTTTGCATGGATGCGTGGCTAATATTCACAGACGTAATCTTATTGGTGAGCATAATACCGAAGATAATTAGAACCAAAATGCCGCCCACATAAACCACCACTTGCACCACGGCTAGAAAATCTGCCCATAAGAAAACATATAGCCCTGTCACGCCTACAAAGGTGAAGAGCAATGCATAGGCAGAATACAATAGACTTTTACTTTGGACCACCATAAAGGCAGAACCAATGGTAATGCCTACAATAATCC
>MPSY01000276.1 GCA_001901525.1 Methylococcales bacterium OPU3_GD_OMZ
CTTCATCTACGTTAATGGTATTAAAATTGTTAAAAATATTGATAATAATTGCCAAGGCTACGGCCGCTTCTGCTGCTGCTAGCACAATAACAAACAATGCATACACATGGCCGGCCATATTCATGCCGCCGAATCGGGCAAAAGCCAAGAAATTCACATTAGCTGCATTCAAGATTAATTCAACCCCCATGAGCACTGCCACACCATTTCTACGGGTGACAACACCATATAACCCTAAAGAGAATAGGATGGCGCCAACAAGTAAATAATTGGTCAAACTATCCATTAGTTTTCCTTCCGGGATAAGGTCGTAGCGCCAATCAATGCACCGAGCAACAAGAGGGATGCGGCTTCAAACGGAAGTAAATAATCCATCATGAGCAGGTGACCCAATGATTCAGCCGTTTGAGCTGGCTCAACATTGGCCAATTCAACCCATGGTGTATTGAACACCATATAACCAAGAACACCAACAAATCCGAGAACGACAATGGCACCGGCACTTTTTTGCATGGATGCATGACTAATATTCACAGACGTAATCTTATTGGTAAGCATAATCCCAAAAATAATCAGGACGAGAATACCACCCACATAAACCACCACTTGTACTACGGCTAGAAAATCTGCCCACAGGAATACATAAAGCCCCGTGACGCCCACAAAGGTGAACAGTAATGCATAGGCAGAATACAACAGGCTTTTACTTTGGACCACCATAAAGGCAGAACCAATGGTAATGCCTACAATAATCC
>MPSY01000277.1 GCA_001901525.1 Methylococcales bacterium OPU3_GD_OMZ
ACAAAGGGCTGACTGATAAGAATACTATCGCTACTAAAGTAAGTTGTCCCATTTTTACTCAGCGATGCCTGTTCTAAAAAATATTTAGGGTTCATTGCACGGCTACAGTCTTCTCGTCTGTCTGTATAAACTTGATTTTTTTTTGCTGGTTGAACCTGCTGATTTTTCAAATTTATTAGCGGATTAGTCGCATGACTAAAACCGGCCATTAAAAAAAGAGTCAGTAGAACTAATAGTTTAGCGCGCTTTAATTCACACATTTATCGATCTCCAGTAATGATAAAATTCACCTTGATGCAAAAAACATAAATAACTCAAAGTGCGTTTTATTTAAGCATTATTGGCGACGTTAAATGTATAAGCCTTCATGGGTAAATGCTGAACAAAAGATGAATATCTTACTAGCGCGTTCCTCAAACTTCTGGAATCGTCAACGTCACCATCACCCCGGAATTATCGTGACGATTGGTTACAGTAATACGACCCTGATGAGATTGGATAATATGATAAGCAATATACAGCCCAATACCCAAATGCGGGGTCTCAATTGTTGATTTCTGGCTCGGAATAATACCGGTAAAAAGAGCCTTCAAAATCGTCCCACTCACAAGCGGGCCATCATTACTAATGGTCACATAAATTAACCCTGCCTCACGCGTAAGCGCAATATCAATACAACCCTCATCACGGGTATGATTGATCGCATTATCTTTTATCTTATCTAAAAGTTGCACAAAACGAAGGTCATTGCC
>MPSY01000158.1 GCA_001901525.1 Methylococcales bacterium OPU3_GD_OMZ
AAACTTGAAGATCATCCTTTGCCCGGTATTACCTGCGTCTATAATCGTTTTTTCTGGCCCAGATTCGGACTTAATCACAATTTCCGGTGAATCATTATTGAAGTTTATTTCTCTGTTTTTAGTACCAGTGTATGTCCCTTCTTTTATTATGACTGTATCGCCCTTTGAGACTCTTTCAACAGCTTTACTTATACTGGCAAAAGGACTACCGCTGCTGCCTTCATTGCTATCATTGCCAGTGGTGGAAACCCACCACACTGGACCACTATAAGAAGGTGTAATATCCACCGTGGCAGAGGCCGTACCCTCGTAACCAAGTTTGCTAACTGCCGTTACACGGAAATAATAACGGGTGGCATTATCCAGGCCTGTTATTGTATAGGTAGTTTCATGTGGTGACGTTTTTGCCGACGTTGCACCCACTAAGTATGTAGCAGCAATATTAAAAGCACTGGTGTGCTTGTAAACTTTATATACGGAATCTGCATCTGCCAAGGCATCCCAGTTAAGGGTCACCTGACCGCTGCCGCCCACCGCCGTTAAGTTTTGCACCTGTTTGGGATAGGGTGATTTGGCTATGCTGTTCTCATAGGCGCCCATGTCAGGGCTGGAGCCAGCCGGATTAGGTCGTGCGTTACCAAGTATATCTTTAGCTGGTGCAGCAAAGCCTTCGAAACTCGCTGTACCAGATCCAAGTAGAAGAGATTTATCAGTTAAAGTAAAGTCTCCGTTTGCAGAGTCAGAGAACTCAGGCTCATAGGATACACTGTAGTCGCCAAACCTGGAATATTGGTTGTGCTGTGCCAAGTTCTGAATATCATTATAGTCATCATTAAATTTGATATTTTCAGCATTATAATTAAGATATATCTGATTATGATTCGTTCTGCCAAGCAGTTTATTCCCCCAGATAATATTATTAAATGAATAATACACACCCGCGTCGTGACCGGAAAATTCAACCCCTGCCCCATCGAGATAAGAATCGCTTTTTTCTGAGGTCACCCAGTTATTGACCACTGTATTGTTTCGAAACAGAACCAGTAAAGATTTTTGCGACTGGGTATTATTATCCCAGTAGTTTGGATTATAGAGATAAACCGCTCCGCCACTGGCGTTCTGTTGATTGGTACTCCCTAATCCAGAATAAACATAATTATCATAAAACAAATTATTCTCAATCACTGCCTGATAGTGATTAATAGCGATGGCGCCCCCCTGGGCTTGATGCTTTGCTTTCACATAATTATTTTTAAATATACTGTTTTTAATTTTTAAGGTGTCTGTACCATTATTCAGGTTATTTGCAAAAATGGCGCCGCCCATATTTCCACTTTCTTCGCCGTAAATATAATTACCATCAAAGGTGCAGCCGTCAATGATCGTTTTCCCATTGTTACTGATAAAAACTGCACCTGAGGTTGACCAGTTTTCACCAGTAGAATAATTCTCTTTAAAGATTACATTCTTTAATTTAACTGCAGCACTGTTTATTTCGATCGATCCGCCGCCAAGAGTGGTCGTTTTACCGTTATATAAAGTCAGGCCAATAATTTGGAAGGTGGTATCTTCATTATTATCAAAAGTGAAGTGGCGATCCCTTCCCCCTGCATCGATAATGATTTGATCGGCTGAATAGTCCGGGTCTCCCATGATAATAAAACTTTTATTACCATTTTCATTGATACCACGATTGTTGGAACCCGTATGGGTTCCTTTCATCATTACAATCGTATCTCCGGCAGCAGCAATTTCAATCCCATTGGATAAATGATTTATCGGTGAGGATGAGGATCCTAAATCATAATTAGTGGTTGTGTCAGAAAGAGATTTGCCGTCGCTGGCAGCCACATACCATTTGGGCCCTTGATAGCGTGGTGTCACCGTTTTCGCACCAGATTGGGCGCCTTCTACTCCGGTGCTGGTATTCTTGGCTGATACAGTGAAAGAATAGGTGGTACCATTGCTCAAGCCGGTGACTGAATAGGACGTACTTGCGGTCTGGGCCACGTTGGTTCCATCCTGGTAAATCTGGTATTCAATATTGGATGCATTTGTTGAACTGCTCAAAGATTCCTTGACCACACCCCAACTAAGAGACGCCCCTTCAGTGGCGCGGGTAACAGTTAATCCTGATACGGGCAGGGGCGCAGTGGAAGCGCTGTTACTGTTTTCATAAGCACCCATGTCGGGATCTGAACCGGATGGATTGGGGCGCGCGTTCCCCAATATATCTTCTGTTGGGGCAGATAAGCCTTCATCAGACCAGGTAGCCACACCAGCACCGATCATCGGGCTTTTGTCAGAAAGGCTGTAATCACCATTGGCACTATCATTATAGACCGGGACTACTTCATAGGTATTATCCCCAGACCAACTCATTCCTGTGCTGCCTTGAATATTGGAATA
>MPSY01000034.1:0-4815 GCA_001901525.1 Methylococcales bacterium OPU3_GD_OMZ
GTACCGACTGTGTTGAGAAAATAGTCCCTCGAATCATACTGGCGCCGGGTCGCTTCCCTAACTGCCCTAAGACCATAACGGTTCCGGCTTTCATATTAACACCGGTAAAATCACCGCTATTGCCACCGATCACAATTAATCCACGCCGCATGCCATTACCTACCTCATTCTTGGCATTACCATGAATGATAATTTCTCCACCTTGAATACCAATATCACTCCCTCGCACACCACTTCCAACTAAATGACCTGCATTGCCTTTAATAACGATACGACCGCCACTTATTTCACGGCCGACCCAATCTTCAGCATCACCGGTAACCAAAATTTCACCGCCAGTCATTAAAGCCCCTAGATGCGCGCCCACAGAGCCGTTAATAATAATTTTTCCCTGCGTCATTTCGCTGCCAATCAATTTGACTTTAGACAAATCACCGTCAATTTCAATCGTCTCCAATCCATCATCGGTGAGCGTAAAGAAGTCCGCTAAGGCACACTCTCGATTACCGTGCATCACCGTCATGGCGCTAATCGCCTCAAGACTATTACCAATAAACTTATCAGGACAAATCACTTCTGCTTCTAAAGGAACACTCGGTAAGGTGTGTAACGATAACTTCATAACTAACCCCGTAGTAATTCGTGTAATTGCAAATGGTATTGACCTAAATTACCGCCATAATTCCCTGCGGTAATCTGCCTAATCCCCTCTCTGGCTGCAGCCATAATCCCTACTCGCATAGCCTCTTTAACGACGGATTCATCCAATCCGTCAATAACGATCTCCAACACACAGGTCACCTCCTCAGGCAACTCTGTATGCGGTGCCCGTCCTCGTAACGATGGGCAATAAGCATCATTCGTAGAGGCCGGCAAAGCCTTATACTTTGATCCCGGCTTGCTACCACTACGCACCACGCCATCGGGAAAAGGTAAGATAACACCCTGCATCTGCATGGCTTCAACAGCAGCTTCTACCGCCGCCAACGTTATTTTTAAGTCCTCACCTAACACAAGAAAGTTACCGCCACCCACCGCTTTTTGAATCCCAAAAGACTCATCGACAAAAAATTCACCTTCCATCACAGGAATCCGCCATAACCGCTGATCACCTAAGAGCTTACTGGACTGATAGCCATCCCCAAAATAACGTAATTTACCACCCACATTAACGGTTTCCTCAACGTCTAAGCCATTAAAACAGGCTGTTGTTGGACACGTCATCACACATTGACCGACACGTTCAACCAAACGATTAGCCAGTCCTTTAGCACTCCCTGCAAACAACAAAATACTAACTCCAGGACGGCCGTCAGGCGTTTCATCTTCAGTCAATAACCCCTCAATACCCGCCTCACATTTACAACCAATAACCGATGTTGCAAAGCCAGTCATCGAACGCGCCGCTGCCATCGCCCATTTAGGTGTTTCTCCGGTCACAATAACCCGACTCCCCCACATTCCAAAGGCTTCTGCGAAGGTATCAATAATTTCAGTTGATTTAATTAGCATATCTATAGAATAAATTTATGTGTTTAAAACTTAAGTCATCTTTAACTTAAAGATTTTGTCGGCACCACTTCTCCGTCATGAACATAACTGTCATCAATCGAATAGTTTTCAAATTGAATCGTGTAATAATCTTCAAAGAAAGGTTTTATTTTTTGAGTAATTGCACGGTCGTATTCCGGCTCAACATGCAAAATACGCCCTTGATAATCGGAACAAAATTCATAATCTTTAATAAAAAATCGACCACCCTTGATGACATAACGTGCCGCATTAAACATGGCTTCTTTATCTTCTTGGTCATCATAAAGAGTAATATCAGCATCACCCCCAACACCTAAATGGCCTTTATTATCCAACCCTAATAATTTAGCCGGTGCGGCACGTGAAATAATTGCAATCTCATACATTGACATTTCACGTTCTAAATCTAATAAACTGGTACTGTTAATTGCTTTTTGATTAGCCAAAGCAGCCTGTTCTTTCCTGAATTGTTTATCCATCAATAAGCGTATCAATTTTGGATAATTCATGAACGATCCCCCATTCGGGTGATCGGTGGATAAAACCATTCGCCAAGGATCTTTTGCCATTAAAAAAAGTTCTAAACCAATCGCCCACTGTAAAGCATGGGTATAAATATGTTCCTGGTAAGAAAAGGGTAAAATCCCACACCCGCTTTCACACTCAGTATCAGCATTAATCCATTTTTTATTAGTCATATTCCGAAGTTGCCAGGTTAACGGTGCATCCCCGGTCATGATCGTTGCATCACCAAACATCACCTGACCGACATCAGCACTGACATTGGGGTTGTTATTAATAAAATCTGAAATTTCTTTCGCCTTAGAAGTCGGATTCTTACCGACCTCACCGCCATAACTGTGAAACTGAATATGGGTGATATGAACACGACGCCCTTCGGCTGTTTTCATCGTTTCAATAGTCGTCGTATAATTGCCACTGTGGCCTAAATTATTACAGTGAATATGTGCAGGATGCGGTAACCCTAAATCATTCGTCGTATCAATCAGAGCCTTAATGATCTTTCTAGGTGTTAAATCAAAACCGCGAATTTGCTCATCTAAATTATGAACATTAGAATTTCTATTGCCTTTCCAAGGCTCATCTCCACCCGGGTTCACCAGTTTAACCCCATAGCCTTTCGCCGCATTTAACCACCAAGCAACAGCCTCTTTAAATTCTGCCATACGGCCTTTTTCAAGCAATTGATTGAGACAAACATTATTTGCCAACAAAATATAAAAACCTTTATCAATCACCGGGGTGTCATGTAATTCCTCAATAGTGTGCCGGGCACCTAACGGAGGAACAGCCGCTTCCATTGCTGTGGTATAGCCTAAAGTTGCATAGCGATAACCGGTCGTAAATGTGGACGGAACACTACCTCCGGTACCAGAGCGCAGTTCATTCACCCGTGGTGAAACATCGTGACGCTTACTTTCTGGCTGAAACTTACGGGCCAAATTCACTTTATGGCCGGCAATATGGCAATGAATATCTACCCCGCCTGGTAACACCACCATTCCATGTGCATCAATACAGGGACTATCATCGGGAATCGAATCAACAATCTTGCCATCTTGAACACAAATTTCCTTAATTTCACCATCGATCCCATTAAGCGGATCGTAGACTTTTCCATTTTTTATTCGAATTGCGGATGACATTTTTTCACCTTATAGACAAATTTTTGTGGCTATGCTGCCGGTTTATGGTTTGGGGTTATTCCTCTTAACTCACAAATTCGCTCTTTGATCGCACGTAAAACCTTTTCATCACTCGGGAACGGCGAATCAAAAGCAGGCCGTAGTGATAGAGGAACATTGTCCATACGATACACCGTACCGGGCACATTAATTCCATAAGTCGCTGTGGTAAAGGCAACCTTAGCATGCTGGCTAGTCACCGTTGGCTTAGGATCTAAGGTGATGACCGGAATAGATTTGATATGCTCAATGGCTTTTGCTGAAAAATTAGACCCCGGGTCACTGGCAATAACACACAATGCATCGGCCTCTCCACGACCTAAAACATCAGCGGTGGTAAATTCACCGGGGTTAAAGCGCGGATACCCCCGATTAAAATTAACCCCAAAATTATACCCTGTCTGCCAAGCAACGACATTATCAGCGCCCGTGACATTGCCATGCCCCCGCGTAGGCATAGATACAAAATGGGTAAAGTCATTTAAATCAGTTACTAATTGTAATAACGCCCCGACATTAAAATGTCGCCCCCGTGTCATCGTGAGACCCATCCCAAAGAACAAGACACCAAACTGACAGTCCTTCATTTGCTGTACTAAAGCTTCTAATCGATCCAAACTGATACCGGTACGCTCTTCAACCGATCGGTCAAGTGCCCGACCTTTTACCAGAGCGCGCATTGCCCACAATAATTCAAAATCACTACCCGGTTTTATTTGCAGGAAAATGTCTGCGATCATCGAACTTTGAGTTGGCCGAATATCCACCATTGCAATGGTTCGGTCCTCTTTACCGTTTGGCATCCAGGGGCTTTTAGGATTAACCGCATAACGTTCGAAATGCCGGGGATGAGCCTCCGCTGGATTCCCGCCCCAATACATGACAAAATCAGCTCTATTCTTGATTTCACCCAAACTTGCCGTACTTTCACCGACCCCTTGAAAAGCCATTCCCGTAGGGCCATGACAGACCGAGGTTGTGGTATCGATGTTGCCGTTAAGATAATCAGCAATGGCAACCGCTTGTTTTTGCGCCTCACAGGTGGTATCACTTAAACCATAGATTGTTGGGAACTTTGCATTGACAAAAACCTCTGCAGCCGCATCGACGGCCTCTTCAAGGCTGGCTTCTTTACCATCAATCAATGCGACCGGAAAATCCTCGACTTTGTGCTCTAAAAACCATGCTTTCCCAAGCACACAGGCATTCTTCGCTTGGGTAATATGTTTACCACCCGAATCAACAGTTAATTCAATATCATCACAAACACAGCCGCAAAACGTACAAATTGCATTTTCTATAACTTTAGAAGAACCACTCATCACCTTCACCTAGTCCTATTTTATTCAATACCTCTGATAAAACCCAAGCGACTCAGGTTTTATTGATTTATTATTAAGTCAACTAATCTTATATTTACCTACCAACCAGAGCCGTCTGCCAAAAAATTCAAACCTGATACTACCTTATCAAGAAAGAGAAATGAAGTAAGAAGTTTTATCTCTTTATAATATTTAATTTGAATTATCTTATCGGTTTACCTTATGCTAAGACCCGAAAAGTTTTCTTTAATGAC
>MPSY01000034.1:5292-8913 GCA_001901525.1 Methylococcales bacterium OPU3_GD_OMZ
ACCAGTAATTTAGCTGCTAGCCCATTGTCCGTTGGCCAAGTCGGCTTTCTTAACGCCTTATCTGGCAGTCAACTCAGCCCTGCTCAATCCTTATGGCTCAGCGGTTACTTTGCCGCACTAAGTGGTTCTGGATTAGCGCCTGGCGACTTTACCGGCTCAACCCAAACCAACAATACCGCACAACTGCCTTTACTCACTATCCTGTTCGGTTCTGAAACCGGTAACGGTGAACATTTAGCGGAAGACTTACTGGAACAAGCCAAAGCCAAGGGGTTTAATGTCCAAATACAAGACATGATGGACTATGACGTTGCTAATTTACCCGATGAACAATACCTATTAGTCATTGTCAGCACCCAAGGTGAAGGCGATCCACCGTTAACCGCAGGTAAATTACACAACTATTTCAAAAATGGTGAAGCACCTGAACTGACGCAATTAAAATTTGCAGTTTTTGCTTTAGGCGATAGCAGTTATGAATTTTACTGCCAAACAGGGAAAGACTTCGATGACTTTTTAGCAAAAACCGGTGCCACACGACTATTGGATCGCGTGGATGCCGATATTGATTTTGAAGAACCCGCTGAGGCTTGGATAGAAGATGTTTTAGCACTTTATCAAACTGTAGCAGAAGAAGCCGGCAGCACTATTTCTAACCGTGATACCGAAAAAACAACCCGAAAAAAATCAACCTATTCCAAAACAAATCCCTTTATGGCACCCATGCTTAACGTTGTTAACCTTAATGGCGAAGGTTCAATTAAGGAAACCTGTCATATTGGAATAGACCTGACAGGTTCAGGGCTAAGCTATGACCCCGGTGATGCTTTAGGCGTTTACCCACTCAATGACAGCCGTTATGTTGAGCAACTATTAAACGCACTTCATATGACTGGTGACGAAATCGTAACCCTGGGAAAAGAGGAATTACCGCTCAAACAAGCTTTTCAAGAAAGGCTTGATATCACAGCGCTTAGCCGGGTTAACATGGAGAAATTTGCTGACTTAACCGCCAGCGATGCACTCAAAACATTATTAACTAAAGACAACAGTGAACAATTCAAAGACTATATCTGGGGCCGACAAATACTGGATCTGGTTGAAGACTACACCAGCGATAACTATAGCGCCCAAGACTTTATCACTGTTTTAAGACGCATTCCTGCCAGGCTCTATTCTATAGCCTCCAGCATCAAGGCCCATCCTGAAGAAGTTCAGTTACTGGTCGGCTCTGTACGCTACAACAGCTTCGAACGCGACCGTGAAGGGGTCTGCTCAACGTTTTTAAATGGCCGGGTGACGCCCCCTGAAACATTAGCTGTTTATGTCCATGCCAACAAAAACTTCAGTTTACCTAAGGACTCTAATACGCCCGTGATTATGGTCGGCCCCGGAACCGGGCTGGCACCTTTCCGTTCATTCCTTGAAGAACGAAAAGCCACCGGTGCAAGTGGTCCCAACTGGCTGTTTTTTGGTGACCAACACCAAGCCTGTGATTATCTCTATGGCGATGAGCTTGACCAAATGAAAAGTGATGGCCTGTTAACCAATTTAGATCTTGCTTTCTCAAGAGACCAAGAAGAAAAAATTTACGTCCAGACACGAATCCTTGCTCGCTCAAAAGAAATCTACGAGTGGCTAGAAAAAGGAGCCTACTTTTATATCTGTGGTGATGCAGAACGAATGGCCAAAGACGTACACAAAGCACTGATAGAATCTGTCAGAATTGAGGCGGGTATTGATGAACAGGCCGCTGAAAGCTATATCGATAAGTTACTTGAAAGCCGACGCTATCAACGTGATGTTTATTAAAAATCACGTTGAAAGTCAACACCGTCCTGTTGATATGATTATGTTAGCAACAAGAATCAGGTAAAATATGAAGTTGATTGTTAAATTCACCAAATCCTTTAACTAAATATTTTACTGTTATTATGTTTTTGAAAGAATTTTATTCTAGATCCAACCCAGCCATTCAGGTTACGGCAGAGCAAGCGAGCCGATTTGCCAAAGAAATCGCCGGTGACTTTAACCCCCTACACGATCCGGATTCAAGACGCTTCTGCGTCCCGGGTGATTTACTGTTTGCACTGGTATTGGAAAAATACGGCTTAAGTACGGATATGCACTTTACCTTTTCAAATATGGTCGGTCACGGTATTAACCTTATCTTTCCTGAGCAAGACAGTAACACAGTCGATATCCATGATGACAAATCAAATACCTATCTCAAAGTAGATCACGATGGAGAAAATACCACTGATAAAAGGCAGGTGGAAAATTTCATCAGGAATTATGTGGCTTTTTCTGGTCTCAATTTCCCCCATGTTCTGGTACCGCTCATGGCCGAACAAAACACCATGATCAACACTAATCGCCCCTTAGTCATCTACGAGAGCATGTCATTCAAATTACACCACCTTAATTTCACCGATCACCAAATAGTACCTGCTGATAACACCTTAGAAGTCAATGGCCGCCGCGGAGAGGCCCATCTACACTTTGATGTTTTAACCGATGACGGTCAAGTTGGACACGGTTTTAAGAAAATTTTGATCAGTGGTATTAAAGAGTATGACCATGACATCATTCATACCTTTACTGAGAACTATCTCGCCCATAAACACGCTTATCAGCAACAAATACCTGAATCAGTATCCTCCTAAACTAAAAACAAATAACGATGACCATTACACTTGGACAAATAGCTGACTTAATAAATGCCGAACTTATAAACGGCACCGTAGAACAACCCATCCATGGCGTTGCGACACTCGAATCAGCTCAACCAAGTAACATCTCATTTCTAACCAATTTCAAACACCTGCAAAGTGCTCGCCAATCAAAAGCTTCTGCCATTATTATCGGACGTTCCATAGCAGACCTTGAAATACCTCAATTGGTTTCTGAAAATCCTTACCTGAGTTGGGCTAAAACAGTGGCGCTGTTTAAAGCAGACCGGTCGTCTCATCTCCCTCCAACGATAGACCCAAGCGCCTGTATCGACCCCAGTTGTCAAATTGCCGAAAACACCCATATCGGCGCAAACGTCGTTATCGGTGCTAATAGCATCATCGGTTCAGATTGTAAAATACACAGCGGCGTTATTATTGAAGAAAACTGTCAGCTCGGTAATAACGTTGAAATTCACCCCAACGCCGTAATCCACTTTGGTTCTCAAATTGGCCATCGGTGTAATATTTGGTCCAATGCCGTTATTGGTAGTTATGGCTTTGGCAATGCCAAAGATGGGGCCCAATTTGTTCGAATCCACCAATTAGGCAACGCCATTTTAGAAGATGATGTTGACATCGGTGCGGGTGCTACGATTGATCGTGGCGCTGTGGATAATACCGTTATTAAACGGGGTGCGAAAATTGATAATCTAGTCATGATTGCCCACAACGTTATCATCGGAGAAGATACTGCAATTGCCGCCCAAACCGGTATTTCTGGCAGCACAAAAATAGGCAATCGAGTTCTTATTGCCGGTCAAGTCGGATTTGTCGGCCACATCGAAATTGGCGACCAGTCCTTTATTGGTGCACAAGCTGGCGTCTCCAAATCTTTTCCACCCGGCAGTAAAATAACGGGTTACCCTGCACGTAACTTAATGGATGT
>MPSY01000034.1:9581-17448 GCA_001901525.1 Methylococcales bacterium OPU3_GD_OMZ
CCGACTCCCCAACAAAAACCTCCCTAAAACAAAGAAATAGAAAATCCTCTTTAAGTGATTGTACGACTACATTTCCAGCAAAATAGGGATGTTCTCGTAATTGTTGATAGGCAAGTTCTACATCTGCCCCCAACGATAAATTCTTTAATAAATATTTACGCTCTTTTTTTAACGTTAATTGAAACAGGCGAACCAAACCGATTTGGTGACATTGTTGTGCTTTAAATTCAGTTTCTAATAACCTCAACCCAACGGTTTCACCTTCATCAATAAGCGCTGGATAACCTAAATAATCTTGACCCTCTTTCTGAAAATGGTAGTGGTTCGGAATAGTATCAAAGGCCCATTGAATATAGCCTGTCAAATTCAATTCATCTTGTGCTATTTGCTCAAAACTTATCACCGAAGCTGTTTTAAAAGACTGTTGCAGTACTTGTAAATCACGCCCCGTAGCGATTAATTTCCCATCATCGCCAACAACCTTAAAGTTCATAATCAAGTGATCCGCAATACTCGCCACCTGCCATAAATTTAACGGAACCGATTCTCCCGTTAAACGCCGCAGACGATCGCTCAACCACTGACTCATATTACTCTGATAATCCGGTTCAATTTCTAAACAGCGATCAATGGTTTGCGGAACCGGTACAAATTTCTTACGCCACTGCTTAGGAAGTGCTTTCATCAAGGCACATAACTTTTCATGCCGTAAACCAGGTACTAACCACTCAAAGGGTTCACTCACTAATTGATTGAGTTGTTGAATCGGTAATTGTGCGGTAACACCATCGTCAGGGTCGCCTGGTTCAAATTTATACTGCAACTTAATACGACTTTGTCCAACAACTATTTCATCCGGAAACTCCTGTTCATTAACAGTCAAGTCTTGTTCCCGGGCAACATCTTCTTTTTTCAAAAACAATAAATTGGGTTGAGTCCTTTCAGCCGTTTTACGCCACTTCTCAAAGGTCACGCCACTGACAACCGATGCCGCTATTTTTTTATCATAAAAATCATAGAGCCACTCTTCACCTTCGATTAAATCAACGCGTCGGCCTTTATGCTGAATATAATCTAGCTCTTCCAGTAACCGTTGGTTTTCTTTAAAAAAAAAAGCCGTCGTCTGATATTCCTGATAAACCAACCCAAACCGAATAAACATAGCCCGTGCTGCCTCTGGATCCACATGCTCATAAGGGATTTTTCGTTTTGTTCGGAGTGTTAGTCCATACAAAGCCGTACGTTCAAAAATAGCACAACGCCCCGCTTTTTTCTCCCAATGCGGCTCATAATAACTACGCTTTATTAAATGTTGCGCATTCTCTTCAACCCACTCCGGTTCAATTTTAGCGACATTACGGGCATAGACTTTACTGGTCTCAACGTGCTCAGCTGCCACTATCCACTTGGGGCGTAATTTATACTGCCCTGACCCTGGAAAGATAAAAAACTTATGATTCCGCGCCCCCAGATATTCATACTGTTCATGCTTAAAGCCAATATTGGATAAAAGACCCGTTAGTAATGCCTGATGAATTTCCTGATAACTTGCCGGCGCCTGATTTGCTTTAAATTTCAACTCATTCCTAATCACCAGATTAATTTGCTGTCGAACATCTTGCCATTCCCGCATACGAACAAACGAAAGAAAATTATCACGGCAATATTTCTTAAGTCTATTATTTGAAAGTTCAGATTTTTTAGCCTCATATTTATTCCACAACTTTAAGAAACTAAGAAAATCCGAATTTTCTGCCTTATACGCTGCATGCTTGGCTTCTGCTAAATGCATTTTATCAACCGGCTTTTCACGCGGGTCTTGTATGCTAAGTCCTGACGCTATAATGCTTATTTCTGTTAAACAATGGTAGTGGTTAGCCCCTATTAATGTTCTTGCTAATTTAGGATCTAAGGGCACCCGCGCTATTTGCTTCCCTAAAGCTGTCATCTGCTCTTTTAGATCTAAAGCATTAATTTCATGAAGCACCTTAACCCCATCGCGAATCATCTTATTATCGGGACGTTCTAAAAAGGGGAAATCTTTAATATCACCCAGCTTTAACGTAGTCATCTGCAAAATAACCGATGCCAAATTTGTTCTTAAAATCTCAGGCTCGGTAAATTCAGGTTTATTTAAATAATCTTCTTCGGAGTACAATCGAATACAGATTCCGGGGGCGACCCGGCCGCAACGTCCAGCCCGTTGATTGGCACTGGCTCTGGAAATGGCTTCTATCGGCAACCGTTGAATTTTACTACGCTGACTATAACGACTAATTCGGGCCAGGCCCACATCAATAACACTGCGAATACCCGGGACGGTTAATGACGTTTCAGCAACATTAGTTGCCAAAACAATACGCGGTTTCGTTGCCGATTTAAAAATGCGCTCTTGCTCACTGATACTTAATTTTGAATACAACGGCAAAATATCAAAAACCTGACCATGTGATTTTTGTAAGGTATCCGCGGTGTCCCTAATATCGCGCTCACCGGTTAAAAAGATCAAAATATCGCCCCGCATATCTCGATACAATTCCTGAACTGCTGCCACGATGCCCGCCTGTATCTCCATAGCCTCTTCGTTATCTTCGGCATCGACTCCAATGGCCTGGTAACGAATCTCTACCGGGTACGTTCGTCCTGAAACTTCAATAATGGGTGCATCATTAAAATGCTTTGAGAACCGTTGAGGATCAATGGTCGCGGAGGTAATGATTAGCTTTAAATCCGGGCGCTTGGGCAATAACCATTTCAAATACCCCAATAAAAAATCGATGTTTAAACTTCGCTCATGCGCCTCATCAATAATCAAGGTGTCATACTGCGATAAAAAACGGTCCGCTTGTATTTCTGCTAATAAAATACCATCAGTCACCACTTTGACCAACGATCGTTCCTGGGTCTTGTCATGAAACCTTATTTTATAACCGACGGATTGCCCCATTGTTTCACCTAATTCTTCAACAATCCGGTTAGCAACCGTTCGTGCAGCAATGCGCCGCGGCTGAGTATGGCCTATAAATCCGGCACAACCACGCCCGACTGACAAACATATTTTTGGCAACTGTGTCGTTTTTCCAGAGCCGGTTTCACCGCAAACAATCACCACTTGATGGGCGCTGATAAGTTGTACAATTTCATCTTTTCTTTCTGAAATGGGCAGATCCGGAAACACTAATGTAGGTATTGATGCTTGACGGTTTTCTTTTTTTTGTAGCGAGTAGGTAATTTTATCGGCTAACTGCAAAAACTTTTCATCATTCATTTTCCCTTGCCGTTGCTCGTTGAGCAAACGGTCTAATTCCCGCTTTAAAAAGAATCTATCACGACTTAAGCAGAGCGTTATTTTCTTTTTAAGCTTTTTTATTTGAGCCTGCGAATGCGCACCCTTTGTTATAACCATTTTTTAGCAAACCTGTACAGAAAAGAACACTTATAAAAACACTTAAAAAAATTCATTCCATAAAACCTATTAACGCTACACTACCAGCCTACCTGTTACTGACTGAACGCATAGCTATTAGCACGACTAAACAACCATGACTTCCAAACTCACGCTTCTTTTTCCTGTTTTTGCAATCCTTGCATCCGTGCTTGCTTTTTTCTACAACAGCGAGTTTTCAACCTTAAAGCCCTTTATTATTCCATTATTGGCTCTGGTTATGTTTGCCATGGGCTTAACGTTGACACTCACCGATTTTAAAGCAGCCACTAAGCAACCCATGCTCATCGGTCTAGTACTGGCTATCCAATTTTTCTTCATGCCCTTATTTGCCTGGATAATTGCCGCCAGCTTATCATTACCGACCGAACTATTCATTGGGCTAATACTGGTCGGTAGTAGTGCCGGTGGAACAGCCTCCAATGTAATCTGCTTTTTGGCCAAGGGTAATGTAGCCTTATCTATCCTGATGACACTCAGTTCAACCCTTTGTGCCACGGTGCTTATGCCGGTACTCACTTATCTCTATCTGGATCAGAGCATACCCGTTCCCATCGGCGCCATGATGCAAAGCATCCTGATGATGGTCTTTTTACCGGTTCTGGCCGGTACGCTGATCAATACCTGGTTTGCTACTTATTTGCACCCGGTACAAAACCTGCTGCCGATCATTTCTAGTCTTTCAATCATCACTATTATTGCCATCATCGTTGCGTTAAACCACGACAATCTTTTAATGATATCTATTCCCCTCATTATAGCGGTTATGCTGCATAATATTTTAGGGCTTACCGTCGGTTATCAAATTCCTAAACTATTACACTACGATCAGCGGACTTGCCGCACACTCGCCATTGAGGTTGGCATGCAAAATTCGGGACTCAGTGTTGCTTTGGCCATTAAATACTTTTCCATTACGGCCGCTTTACCGGGCGCACTGTTTAGTATTTGGCACAACCTTTCAGGTTCTATTTTAGCCAGCTTCTGGCAAGGTACTCATCCCACATCACCGCCTAACAAATTATAACCGTTAAAAAAAGGTCTACTCATTACTCAGTAAACCTTTCCCTAAAACCCATGCATTAAAAGCCAAGTACTTCGCCTTATGCTATAAAATTTTGAGTGGCAAAATCCCAGTTCACTAAGGCCCAAAATGCTTTCAGATATTGTGGCCGTGCATTACGGTAATCAATATAATAAGCATGCTCCCAAACATCACACGTCAACAACGGTATTTGACCCTCAGTTAATGGGCAAGCCGCATTACTGCTACTCACTAGGGCTAAACTACCATCTGAATTTTTAACTAACCACGCCCAACCCGAACCAAAAGTTGTGACCGCGCAATTTTCAAACTGTTCTTTAAAATTGGCAACTGAACCAAAGGTTTTTGTTATAGCATCAGCTAATGCCCCCGCCGGATTGCCGCCGCCATTAGGAGACAAACTGTTCCAATAAAAAGTATGATTCCAGATTTGTGCAGCATTATTGAAAACACCGCCCGTCGACCGTTCCACAACCCGTTCAAGAGACTGTCCTTCAAATTCAGTTCCGGCCACTAAATTATTCAAATTGGTCACATAAGTCTGATGGTGTTTACCATAATGAAACTCGAGTGTTTCTTGAGAAATATGAGGGGCTAATGCATCCATTGCATACGGTAATTCTGGCAATTCAACAGCCATAAAAATAATCTCCTAATTAAGCTAGGTAAAATAAACAACTCATGGTCCAAAACCCATGAGTGTGGTGAAAAATGCCTGAATCATACTGAACTACACACCTTAAATCAATAAGCATGCCATGACATTAGCTGTTAGCTCATTTATAATCCTTTTTATTTAAATTAATAGGTTTTCCATGAGCGAGAATAAAAACAATCCCACGGCGTTAACGGTTGAAGAAGGAAAACGCTACTGTTGGTGTCGTTGTGGTCTGAGCGAGAAAGGGGCTATTTGTGACGGCACCCATAAAACAGCAGACACCGATAAACGTTCACTCTCTTTTATTGCCGATGCTAATAAAACTATTTTTCTATGCGGCTGTACACAAACCAAAACACCCCCTTTTTGCGATGGTAGCCACAACTCTTTATAAAACCGCCATAACTTTTACCACACCTCCTAAGCACATAACTTCACCCTTTTACGATCATGGCCATTGAAATCGAACATAAGTTTCTACTTGCTAATAACCGCTGGCGCACAGGGATCATTCGTTCAACACCTTATAAACAAGGCTACTTATCCAGTAACAGCAACGTCTCGATCCGTATTCGCATTAGCCATACTGAAGCTTGGATTAACCTTAAAAAAGCAGCTATCGGCAACCAGCGAGATGAATACGAATATCCCATACCGCTTCCTGACGCCGAAGAAATAATCAATAACCTCTGCCAACAACCGCTGATAGACAAAACCCGCCACCTCGTCCCTTACCAACAACACACTTGGGAGATTGATGAGTTCCACGGTGATAATGACGGTCTCATTGTGGCTGAAATTGAACTGACCTCCAGCGATGAAGTCTTTGCAAAACCGGACTGGCTCGGCACAGAAGTAACCCTAGAACATAAATACTATAATAATCAGTTAGCTAAGCGGCCTTATTCCTCTTGGTAACCGGGATGTTGTAAAGAAACAACTACTGTTGCTTACCTGCAATAAATAGTTGCTATAGCACCCACCCCACGCTATAGTTATTACCTATCAATGGGTTATCTACTATCTAGAATGCAAAAACCACTCACTATTGCTTTGTTATTACTTTCCTTTCAGTTAGCCGCGAGTGATTATACTGACGCGGTGACCGAAATCGAACGGTCTTGGGCTAAAACTTATTACAGCGCTGATAAAGGGCAACAACATTACCAATACAGTCAATTACTTCATCGCATTAACCAGATGAACAGCACCTATCCAGATCACGCCGAACTGTTAATCTGGCAAGCCATCACACTGGCGACACGCGCCGAACAAGAAAGTAGTTTTAAAGCACTCTCATCCATACATCGCGCCAAAGATTTGTTAATTAAAGCCATTTCGATTAACCCCAAAGCCATGGACGGATCGGCTTTTGTAACACTGGGCAGCCTTTATTCTATGGTTCCCGGCTGGCCCATTGCTTTTGGCAATGACCTAAAAGCAGAGCAGTCTTTAAAAAAGGCACTGTCAATTAACCCCCAAGGTATCGACAGTAACTATTTCTACGGTGAATTCTTACTCAGCCACAATCAACCCACTAAAGCCAGTCACTTTTTTACCAAAGCGATTAATGCACCTATTCGAAAAACCCAAGAATTTGCAGATACCCAGTTAAAAAATGAGGCCAAATTAGGCCTTGCCAATGCCATCGCTCGTAAGATCAGCGGAAAAAAAGGTTTTTTTACCGATCTTTTTCATTCAGCCGTTCACGCTGAAATCACACAATAAGCCAACCACACAGACTCTTTTTCCAAGACGGTATCACCACCTAATAAGAAGGCAAAGCAATTGATTTCAATAACTGTTTGCGATCAATAAAATCTGATTCACGCAATGCTTTAATGACAATATCTTCTGTCAAATGGGGCGCCAACATTTCAATAAAACTGAAAATAAAGGGCCGGATATACTTATCCTTTCGGATTGCCACATGAGAATAACTGGTACCAAACAGCCCCCTTGCATCCGTAGCGACTAGATCTCTATCTTCTTCGTCACTGTATGCCATATTGGCAATAATTCCGACGCCCATTCCTAAGCGCACATAAGTTTTGATCACATCAGAGTCGACTGCAGTTAAGACAATATTCGAGACTAACCCTACCTGCTCAAAAGCCTCATCAATCCGACGACGCCCTGTATAACCAAGCCCATAGGTTATAATTGGATAATCACATAACTGCGCTAAGTTCAATGGGTTCTGTCGTGTTAATGGATGCTCATGTGGCGTCACCACACAGCGATTCCATTGATAACACGGCAAGGTTACCAGTCCGTTTTCTTCTCCAACGGCCTCCGTTGCAATCGCCAAATCAACTTCACCTTTCAGCGCAAGCTCTGCTACTTCCTTTGGAGAGCCTTGATGTACCGCTAACTTAACATCAGGGTAAATAGCACGAAAACGATTAATAACCCGGGGTAATACATAGCGCGCCTGTGTATGAGTAGTGGCAACGGATAATGAACCTTGGTTACCTACACGTTGGTAAGAAAACTGATAAATATCATCAATTTTATTAATGACCTCCAATGCACGCCGGTAAACCTCTTGGCCACTATCGGTTAACCCAACTAACCGCTTGCCATTCCTAATAAACAAACTCAGGTTAAGTTCTGCTTCAAATTGTTGAATTTGCTTACTGATCGCGGGCTGCGTTAAGGATAAGCCATCACTCGCAGATGAAATACTAAAATTATGCTTAACTACGGCGATCAGGGC
>MPSY01000278.1 GCA_001901525.1 Methylococcales bacterium OPU3_GD_OMZ
TTAATACGGGCTTTATACTTGTTGTCTCTACGACCATTTAAGTTGTAGACGCGTAAAATCGCTTCTAAATAAGAAAGCAAATGTTGCTTTTCAAGGTAAGGACGGATCACTTTACCGATAACCGGTGTACGACCCAATCCACCACCCACAAGAACTTTAAAACCAATGGTGCCGGTTTCATCTTCAACCAGATGTAGGCCGATGTCGTGAAGTTGTGTGGCGGCACGGTCTTGTGTTGATGCACTTACGGCTATTTTAAATTTACGCGGAAGATAGGCAAATTCAGGATGCAGTGTTGTCCATTGCCTTATAATTTCACAATAAGGTCTCGGGTCTTCAATTTCATCAACGCAGACACCTGCTAAAGGATCACTGGTTGTGTTTCTCAGGCAGTTTCCGCTGGTTTGGATCGCGTGCATTTGAACGCTTGCTAATTCTTCCAGTAAGTCGGGTACTCTTTCTAATTCTGGCCAGTTGTATTGTATATTTTGGCGAGTCGTGAAGTGTGCGAACCCTTTATCGTATTCACGAGCGATGCTAGCCAGTTTGCGGAATTGAGTTGAAGAAAATAAACCATACGGTCCAGCTACCCGCAACATGGGGGCGTGAGTTTGCACATAGAGTCCATTCATTAGTCGTAGGGCCCTGAATTCATCATCAGGAATCTCGCCTTTTAGAAATCGTTCAGTCTGATCGCGGTATTGTATAACGCGATCGTCAATAATTTTTTGGTCAATATCGTTGTATT
>MPSY01000159.1 GCA_001901525.1 Methylococcales bacterium OPU3_GD_OMZ
GTCACTCGGATCAGTAACGATGTATATGATCTGCATATGTTGATCTTATGGATCTGTGTAGCGATTGGTGTTCTTGTTTTTGGCGTGATGTTTTATTCGATTTATTATCACCGTAAGTCTGTGGGGCATCAAGCCGAACAGTTTCACGATAATGCTAAAATTGAACTGTTGTGGACGGTGATTCCCACCATTATTTTGGTGGTAATGGCAATCCCGGCAACGAAGACGATGATGCAGATGGATGATGTCAGTGAACCTGACATAACCATTAAGATTACCGGCTGGCAATGGAAGTGGGAATACGACTACTTAGACAGCGGTGTTCACTTTTTCAGTAGCTTAGATGCTGAAAGTAATCAAGCTAGACAGCTGGGTTCTGGTGTTGAGGCAGCGGATGTTGACAATTATTTGTTGAATGTTGACAACCCTTTAGTCCTTCCGGTTAACAAAAAGATACGCTTTTTATTGACGGCCTCGGATGTTATTCATTCCTGGTGGGTGCCGGAGTTCGGCTGGAAAAAAGATAATATCCCGGGTTTTATTAATGATGCTTGGGTCTCGGTTGAAAAGCCGGGGATTTATCGCGGCCAGTGTGCAGAGCTTTGCGGTAAAGACCACGGTTATATGCCTATTGTAGTGATTGCGAAGGAGCAGGCCGAGTATGAGCAATGGCTAGAAGAGAAAAAAGCACAGGCTTTAGCGGAGGCTAGTTCAGCAGACCGGCAATGGTCACAGGCGGAATTGATTGCTAAAGGGTCTGAGGTTTATCAAGCGAATTGTGCTTCTTGTCATATGGCTGATGGACAAGGGGTGCCGGGGACTTTTCCTGCCTTGGCGGGCAGTTCAGTTGTTACCGGACCCTTGGACGGTGAAGTTTCAATCGTACTGAATGGCCGCGGTATGATGCCATCATTTGGCGCCATGTTGAATGCCAGTGATTTAGCGGCGGTGATTAGTTTTACCCGTAATGGTTTGAGCAACAAGGTGGGTGATTCAGTGCAACCACTGATAATAAAACCGCTGTTGGCGGCGATGACCCAACCTGAAGAAGATGATGATTGGTAAGGCTCTCTTAAGATAACCTGAGCGTCTGCTTGAAGTCAGTATTGTAATTAAATAAATATTTGTAAATTGAGGTTTAAATTATGTCAGCAGTAACATCTGCCCATGATGCGCATGACGATCATGGACCTAAAAAAGGTATTATGCGATGGTTAACGACAACCAATCATAAAGATATCGGCACGATGTACTTGGTCTTTGCACTGGTTATGTTTTTTGTAGGCGGGGCGATGGCGTTAGTCATCCGCGCGGAGTTATTTGAACCGGGGTTACAGTTTGTTAATCCACAGTTTTTTAATTCAATGACGACCATGCACGCTCTTCTGATGGTATTTGGGTTTATGATGCCGGCTTTTGCAGGCTTTGCTAACTGGATGATTCCGATGATGATTGGGGCGCCAGATATGGCCTTGCCGCGGATGAACAATATGAGTTTTTGGTTGTTGGTTGCCGGCGGTTTATTGTTGGCCAGCACCTTGTTTATGGAAGGCGGATCAATTGCTGCCGGTTGGACCTTGTACCCACCGTTGGTTTTGCAGACCGGTGATTCATTACCATTTACAATTTTTTCGGTTCATTTGCTGGGTGCGTCATCAATTATGGCGGCGATTAACATTGTTGCTACTATTTTCAATATGCGTGCGCCGGGTATGGGCTTGATGAAGATGCCTATGTTTGTTTGGACTTGGTTGATCACAGGCTTTTTACTGATTGCCGTGATGCCGGTTTTTGCCGGAGCGGTGACGATGTTATTAACCGATGGTTTTTTTGAAACCAGTTTTTTTGATGCCGCCGGTGGTGGTGATCCGGTATTGTATCAACATATTTTCTGGTTTTTTGGCCACCCTGAAGTTTATATTTTGATTTTGCCGACCTTTGGTTTGGCTTCAACGATTATTCCTGTGTTCGCGCGTAAGCCGCTTTTTGGTTACCACTCTATGGTTTATGCCACGGTAGGAATTGCCTTTTTATCATTTATAGTTTGGGCACATCACATGTTTACTGTGGGCATGCCGATAGCCGGTAATCTATTTTTTATGTATTCGACCATGTTAGTGGCGGTACCTACTGGAGTTAAGGTTTTTAACTGGATTGCTACGATGTGGAAAGGGGCAATGACTTTTGAAGCACCTATGTTGTTCACCGTGGCTTTTGTGGTTTTATTCACCATCGGTGGGTTTACGGGGGTCATGATGGCGATTGCGCCATTAGATGCTCAATATCATGATACTTATTTTATTGTGGCCCATTTTCATTATGTATTGGTTCCCGGTGCGGTATTTATGATTATGGCGGCGACCTATTACTGGTTGCCGAAATGGAC
>MPSY01000160.1 GCA_001901525.1 Methylococcales bacterium OPU3_GD_OMZ
CCAGTAGCCGGTCTCACTGCCATCTAACCGCTGATAATACAACGACACCCGACCTAACCGCAAACACTCTACGGCACTGTCTTTGCCGTTTAAGTTGATATGCGTTCGATAAGCCTCAATGGTATTCCCATACTCATTTTCTATTTGATAGGCTTCTAAAATACGGCGGTATTTTTCCGCATTGGTGACATCGGCACGAATCATTATTTTTTTCAATTCAGCCACTCGTTGGTTTCTTTCTTCCGTTAAGAAAGGCAAGTCTAAGGCGACAAATTTTTGTAGATTGTCCAACATGGCAAGCATCAACGGAACAATTTCCCGCTGGGTGACTTCAATTTCTTTTAATTGTTGCTTAATTGAATCCATTTCTAAGCGTTGTGATTCAATTAAATCACGCAAATGTTGGTTATAAACCAAAAGAGATTCAATTTGATGCGATACGGTTCGATACTCATCTAACAACACTTTGGTGCGTTCACTGACCTTATCGATTTTTTTCTGCGATTGGGCCGCAGCTTGGTTAGTTTTACCATCAATAGCTATGCTTTCAGTGATTACATCTGCTTGGGCAGACATGACTGGCAATAAAATAACGGCTAAGACTGCTATCGCAGCGTTTTTAAAAGGGGAAGTCTTATTCATAAAGGTCTGTAAATGAAAGATAAATGCAGTTTCTATTGCGCTCTATTATAGAGAAATTACTAACGGCTTTGATTAAAAGCGCTGCTCAGATATTGATTTCTTAAGAATTAAGTCAAATAACCCATTTGCATGGTGTTATTTGACTCTGAACTGCACAACCCGTTAATTTAATTTTTTAATTTGTAATTGTTTACTACCGCCCTCTGCTTTTTCGGTCCAAAAAACCAGAAAACCTTCGTCAACAGCCACCACTTTAGGATGAGTCGCATCCATATCTGTTTTAGATAAAACCGTTTCATTTAGCCATGTTTTACCCTGATCTAACGATTTACTGGTAATAATAGACATACCCATGGGTCCTGCAACATCCCAACTGGCTAACAATGCACCGGAATCATTAACGGCAATATCGCTATGAACAGCCATACCTTGACCCATACGCTGTTCAGGTGTCCAATGAATACCCCCATCAACTGAGAATAAATAATAAAGCCCTGCTTTTTCAGGCTTCATCGTACTCACCATCGCATGCAACTGCACTTGATTGCCTTGCTCATGAATAGCTAAACCGCCGCCGACATGCGGGCAGCCTTGGAATTCCCAATCAAATTCACCGACCCGTGCTAATCTTTTTGAAACACCGCTGTTAGCAGCGACTTTAATTAACGCCATGTCACTGGGATCTTTATCACGGTAAAGTGCATAGAGATTATTATGACTGTCTGAAGCGAGGGTATTCCAGCAACAATAACAAGTCTTAGCATCTAAAGTGGTCTCAGGTTTCCACGTTTCGCCGCCATTGGTGGAATGTGCATATTGGAGACCTTGCTTTCCATTTCGACTGTCTAACCAAACAAAATGCATACCTTTTTCATTGGCGGTTAAGTCCATAAAAGCATGGGTGCCATTTTTCCATTGCGATGCAGCCATTTCACCCAAGCTCCAGGTTTGACCCTGATCATGAGAATAAGCGACACTCATAGGACCTGAGCCGTGACGATTGGTATACCCTCGGTTCATCCAGGCCACGACAACATTGTCACCCCATGCGGCAATCTGAGAATCGTTGCCACGGTGAAAATTGAAGACTGTGCCTTGGGGTGCGATATTGACCGGTGTTGTCCAACTATGCCCCTGATCGTCAGAACGCTGGTATTGCAATGTCGAAACACCTTGATCATGAATACCGGTTAAAACATGAATCTTATGGTTCTCTTTAAAAACATCCAAACTTAAAACGCCACTTTCTTGCTTATGCATCATCTGCTTCTTTTTAGCCTGATGTGCTGGGGCAGGTGTTTCTGCTTTTACATGTTTAGTGGGTGCGGCAGGCGTCTTAACAACGGCTACCGGTTGTGTGCTACATCCCGACACAACAACTGCCACCAAGGCTAGCGATAATAGGGTGCGAACCTGCACAATCGTTCTACTTTTCATACAAACCTCAAGTGAAAATTAAATTAAATTTCTTTAAAACTTTTAGATAGTGCCAATTTAAGTTGCCTAAATCGCACGGCACAATCATCAAAAATCAGATATAACGTCGGTAATAAAAATAAGGTAATCAGCGTCGCATAAATAATACCGTAGGCTAATGAAACCGCCATTGGAATTAAAAATTGCGCTTGGGTATCTTTTTCAAGCATTAGGGGGGCTAGCCCTAAAAAAGTCGTCAACGACGTTAAAATAATCGCCCGAAAACGCCGTGTTGCACCGTCTGATACCGCCTTAAATAA
>MPSY01000279.1 GCA_001901525.1 Methylococcales bacterium OPU3_GD_OMZ
AACTTATCTAAGATACCTTTTTTACGAAAACGATCCGCTGCCAAATACATGATTTTTTGTGGCGCACCGGCACATTTTATCGGCATCGGTGGTTGCGTGAACAAGGTCGTTCCTGACTCTAATCCCTTGATACATTCCCAAGTATATTCAACATGTTTAGGTGAATAATTACTACACACACCATTCTTACCTAACGTTTCCTCAAGACCGCTAATTTTATCCCAATCCAGTTGTAACCCAGGACAAACCACTAAATAATCGTAGGTAAGACTCTCGCCTGATCTCAGTGTCACAGAATTTTTTTCTGGCTCAAACGTTTCTGCAAAATCTTTAACCCAAATGATACTCGGGTGAAGCAGATCCGCTTCCTGCTTAGTAGCTTTCTTTAAACTATAAGCACCGCCCCCAATAATCGTAAACCCCGGTTGATAATAATGCTGCTCGGATGGCTCAATCAACGCTATTTCAAGAAATGTGCTCTTCCGACGCAAAGTATTCGCCATAGAAACACCGGCTGCCCCACCGCCAACAATCAACACGGGGTAATGACTTACCTTAGGCTCACTTTTAGGCGTTGATGTTACCTGAGCCTTTACTTCTTCAACTTTTACTTCTTCAGCCTTTACTTCTTCAGCTGTTGCTTTTATTGCCGCTGCAGCCTTCACTGTACTTGCTTTAACTTTCGATGCACTGGCTTTAGTCTTAGCCTTTGATGCGCTAGCCTTAGCCTTAGCCTTAGCCTTAGC
>MPSY01000280.1 GCA_001901525.1 Methylococcales bacterium OPU3_GD_OMZ
TAGCCAGCCTTTTAGGCTGCCTTTTAGGTTGGGTCAGCCATGCCGGGCTCTTTGCTTTACTTAAAAACCTATTGCCTGATACCCTTGCCGGCGCCAACCCACTTGCCATTTTTTTTGGCCTTATCACCGGCATGGTTATCTTATTAGGGTTTGCACTACCGCCATTACTTCAGCTAAAAAAAGTTTCCCCTTTACGTATTTTAAGACGCGAACTGGATCCTATTCCCAGCCAATCCGGACTCGTTTACGGTATGGCACTTTTAGTTATTTCAGGACTGATCTATAGCTTTACCTTAGATATAAAATTCACCTTATTGTTAACATTTATCGCCTCATTAGGCATTGCGTTATTAATGGGACTTATCTACGTACTGCTAACCGTCATAAAAAAGCTCGAATCCCACGTTAATTTAAATATTCGTTTTGCGCTTCTTTCATTAGTTAAGAATAAAAAAAATACTGCTGCTCAGATACTGGCTTTTAGTCTCACTTTAATGGCGATGCTATTAAGTTTCTCTGTGCACCAAAACCTTTTAAACGATTGGCAAACACAACTACCCAAAACCACACCCAATCATTTTGTCTTAAACCTTTTTGAACACCAGCGTGATGACTTTAAAACAGATTTAACAACCCATAACATAAGCAGCCAAGCTCTGTTCCCGATCGTACGCGGCCGTCTGATCAAAATTAACAACCAAGCGGTACAAAAAATAGTGAGCAAAGACTCCCAAGGTG
>MPSY01000161.1 GCA_001901525.1 Methylococcales bacterium OPU3_GD_OMZ
TATTTAATCGTCGATAAAACAAATAAACATTCATCGCTACCAAATTCTTGACATATATAACTTCTTGTACTATATTGTACCGAATTTGAACCGAGGTAGGGACAGAGAATCTCTTGATTTTCCGCCCCAAAGCATACTAATCAATACAACAAAGGAGACGATCATGCGTCGTACAGTTATAAATACACTTTCATTAATGGTCCTTTTCAGCAATTTTGTTTTTGCTGTAAACCAAGACAGAACACCTGCAAACCAAGCACAACAAGCTGCAGAAGAAATGGGGTTAGTAGGGACACAGTTTAACACCGCGAAACAAAAAGTTGAGGAGCCACATACAAACGTATGTCCACCCGCTTCTACCGCTATATTTAGCAGAACATCTTATTCTTATACATTTGCTGGCTGTTCTTCTTTCTCAGGCACTGGAACGGTTGGCAGCGAGCTAACTCAAACCATTACAGACGTTGGAACGGTTTCAACCGGAACATTAGATTTTACTCTAACAACAACCTCTTGGGGATCTGAAACTAGAATTAATATTTCAAACGGAACAGATTCCGCAATAATTAATCCAGGCGCAAGCAGCAACGAAACAGACGTGGCCTATTCGCTTGACATCTCCTCATATGTTGCCGGCTGGGACTTGGCTGGAGCATGGGTGATTAGCGTAGGAGACAGCTATGGAGACGGAGGGGGGCAAACAGCGTGCGACTTTACGCTTACATTAGATGCCTCGTCTCCAGATCTATTCTTTTCTGAATATATTGAAGGAAGCAGTAACAATAAAGCTATAGAGCTTTATAACCCAACAAGCGCAGCGATTGATCTGTCAAGCTATCAAATTGCACAATCAAGCAATGGTGGCGGCTGGGCATATTATCATACCTTTCCAACCGGCGCTACCATAGCCGCTGGTGATGTGTGGGTGATTGCAAATGACGGAGTAAGTTCTACTTATTTTGATGTTGCGAACGCAGACGAAGTACTAAGTTATCCAAGCGTTGTTCATCATAATGGAGATGATGCAAGGGGGTTGATTAAAATTTCTGGGACAGACACGACCTTTTTAGATATTATAGGCGACCCCGACAACGACCCAGGATCAGGTTGGGATGTTGCTGGCGTTACAAACGCCACACAAAACCACACGCTTTTGAGAAATGCAGGAACCCTGTGGGGCAATACAGACTGGACCGCTTCTGCGGGTGACGCATCCGCATCTGAATGGACGGTTTATGACCAAAATTATTTTGATAATTTAGGCGGCTATCCAGACGATCCATGTTTTGATAGTTTGACAACTGTTACAGTTGTTGCTTTATCATTTGGATCAGAAAAGAATTTTATGGTTCAAAACGCAGATGGAGACACCCTCCTTTCGTGTTTTGGATGTATGGGCAGTTATACCACATTCACAGAAGATATTTGCCTGACAGATGGTCTTTATTCTTTCTTAGCTAAAGACGGCTGGGGCGACGGCTGGGATGGAGCAACTTTTTCCATAACAGACGCGAGCGGAAACGTACTAGCGTCAGGCTCTGGCCCCACAGACTTAGACGGAACCAGCTGGGTAGAATACCCGTTTGCTATAGGTGTCCTATTGCCAATAGTCAGCGGCTTGGGCGATGTTGATTTTGCTGGAAACGTTCTTGACGTTGCGGCGTCAGCCAGCATGGAAGTTATTAATACTGGAATGGCTGATTTTACTGCAACCAGCGTTGCTGTTTCTGGAGATGCTTTTTCTTCAACAACAACCACTTTAACGGTGGCCCCAGGAGACACAGGATATATTGACTTCTCCTATACGCCAACGGCCGAAGCAACCGATGTGGGCTCTGTCGTTATTTCACATAATGCAAGCGATGATGGCAGCTCAGTCAACGACACTTTTGCGCTTTCAGGTTACGGTGTAGACGCTTTCTTTTACGAAGGCTTTGACCCGGCAACCGGTTCATATACAGATTTACCTATGAGCGGATGGACCATTACGGATGGCAATGGTGACGCTACATCAATTCCCGAGTACAAAAAATCATGGTATCATGATTCTTACGGTTTAGACGGTAGCGGAAATATGGTGGCATATATAGGGTCGGGAAACAGCTATTCTGCAAGCGAACAACTCACATCGCCCTCTTTCACTGTAACCTCTCCTTCAAAGGTGTCTGCTTGGGTGTATAACTATTATAATACACAACCATTAAACGTCATTCAGGTTTCCAGCGATGGGACTAAAGATACCCTTGGCACGGTTTCCCCCACGCAAAGTTATGCTCAATATGAGTTTGTGTTGAACGGAACAGGCGATATGCAGATTGAGTTTGATTTTA
>MPSY01000035.1 GCA_001901525.1 Methylococcales bacterium OPU3_GD_OMZ
CTGTAGAAAAGGTGTGATTTCTCTTCGTGAAGGCTTAGGCATCGGAATTGTTTCCGCCGTGTCTTTAGGGTCGGGGGCATCGGTGGGACGTTATGGCCCTGCCGTTCATTTGTGCGCTTCTATTGGTTCTGCTATTGCACATCGTTTTAAATTTTCACATGAAGGTTGCCTGATTCTCTTATCTTGTGGCGTTGCATCCGCAATAGCCACTTCCTTTCACGCACCTTTTGCCGGTGTTTTTTTTGCCCATGAGTTGATTTTAAAGCACTATTCCATTCGTGCGTTTTCTGCTGTTACGATGAGCGCAGTAATTGGTATGATTATTGGCGAAATTTTTCGACAGGATCATTCTGAATTGATCTTGATTTTAAACCATGCCCCCGTTTATACCGATTATTTATTGTGCATTATTATCGGGTTGTTATCAGGATTGTTTTGTGTGTTATTTATGAAAATGTTAATGCACTCACAAGTAGTGGCCGGCAAATTAAAAATTGATAATCGGTTAAAACCCATGTTTGGTGCATTCTTTCTAGCCTTGATTTTTTGCTTTTATCCACAAACGATGGGCGTGGGCACCTGGGCCGTACAATCCAGTTCAATCGGTGAATTAGGTTTTCAATTAGCAATTATTTTATTGTTTATGAAATTATTGGCCACCTGCTTTAGCTTTGCTTTTGGTTTTAATGGCGGGGTTTTTGGACCGGTTGTTTTTATGGGCGCCATGATCGGTACCAGTGTTGCTGGGATTGCAGCTATCAGTGACATTCCTATTAATGCTGATGGCCTTTATGCTGTGACCGGAATGGGGGCTATGGTGGCGTCACTTTTTGGTGCGCCCTTATCGGCTGTTATTATCGTATTAGAAATGACTGAGCATTTTGATGCGACGACTTTTGTGTTATCTGGTGTAACCGCCTCTTACCTATTAACCCGGCTATACTTCTCCCCTTCTTTATTTCATTATCAATTAGATAAAAAAGGCATTCAATTGACTGAGGGGCAAGAAAAACAAGTTATACGGACCACTCCTATCACCGAATGTATGACCACGCAATTTGTTTGTTGTCAGGTTAACCAAACCGTGGCGGAAATTAAAAAAAATTATTTTGAAAGTGAAGATGAAAATGATATTTATTTAGTCGATTCAAATCAAATGTTACAAGGTCGTGTTGATATGAAACGATTACTTAAAGCAGATGATTCACTAACCGGGATGGACGTTTTACAAACAGATGTTTTTAAATTTGAAAGCGCTGACTCGGTTGAATTAGCGTTCAATCGGTTGAAGGATTTTGTGGGTATTAGCGTCCCGATTACCCAAGACAATAAATTAGTCGGGATTACCAATGAAGGAATGCTGATTGAATTCTACCTCGAATCGTTAGATGACGTACGCAATCAAGAACTTGGAATTGTAAAAGATTAATTGCTCTACTCATCTTCATCTTCAGTTAAAAACCGTAGTACTTCAATCTCGAAACCGAGCTTTAAGTCGTCTGAGACTTTCTTAGAAATGCTTTGAGCCTTAAAAATGGTCATTTCTTCATCCGTTTCAACTTTTTGATAGGATCTTCCTAACTTAAACATTTCTTTAGTAAATTCAGGCGGCATCCAGGTAAAGACAACACCGTTGAGCTTGGATTCAAAACGCATAAATTCTTTAGGTCTAGGTAACTTCTTTTTTAATTCATCTGTTAGGGGTACGCCACTGTATTTTTCTTCAAAGACTTCTGTTGCTTTGGCGGCATCGATAAACGTTTTATCGAGATGGTTACGCATTTGCATGGCCATTCGTAACCGGGTAATTTCTGAGCGGTGACTGTCGTTGTCAAGAGCCTTGCATTCTTCATACTTTAAACGTACAACGGCTTTTGCTTGATCAAGTTTATTTGCAGGTTTCTTACTAATTCCAAACATATTTTAAAGACCTACGTTGATTAGTTAGATGAACTAATTACTATAATGCCAAATTTTCTATAAAAAATCTCTTAAAATATTTTTTAGTTGAACCATTGATGCTTTCTGAATTTGGCAGACACGTGACTCAGTAAGTCCTAATACTTCGGCTATTTCTTTCAAATTTAGTTCATCTGAATAATACAATGAGAAAATCAGTTGCTCTCTTTCGGGCAGTTGATCAATGGCTTTAATGAGTTCCTGACTAAGCGCTTCTTTGTCAAGACTCTCGATTATGGTTAGACCGCTAAATAAAGGTTCAACGGAATGGTTGTTCTCCGTTATAAAATCAAGTGAAGTTGTCTGCAGTGTATGATTTTTATGTTGTTGTGATTGTAGTTCATGTATCGATAAGCCCATATGGTCAGCGATCTCATGCTCAGAAACAGCGCGGCCTAATTCTTGTTCGAGTTCATTTCGTGCTTGATTGACATCCCGTATACTTTTCATAACAGAACGAGGGAGATCGCTTACACGGCGGACTTCATCGATCATTGCCCCTCTTATTCTGATTCTTGCAAAAGCCTCAAACTGAACATTCTTTTGACAATCAAAGTTTTGATGCGCTTCTAATAAACCAATTAAACCGACCTGAATTAAATCATCCAGTTCAATATTAGAGGGCAGTCGTGCGGCAAGGTGCTGTGCAACCTGTTTTACTAAAGGAGAAAATTTGGTTAATACCTGTGAATAGTCAATTTTTTCTTGGCTATCCACATAGAGTGCTAAATCTCTCATCAATGATGTGATAGTTGCTCAAAGAAACGTTCAAAAAAGAATTCAATATCACCTCGTGGAATCACGGGTGTTGACCAGTTGGAAATATTCCTTGCAACCCGCATGTAGGATAAACTGGCCGAGGCTCTTGGATCTGAAGTGATAATCGGTGTTTGATATCGGTTAGATATCGTTATCTGCCGATCAAAAGGGATACTGCCTAAGAAAATTAAACCGCCGCCCAAAAACCGGTCGACTGTTTTATTAATCTTTTCATATAAGATACGACCTTGATTGGCACTATCAACCATATTTGCTATAAAAAATAAGTTGCTTATTCCGTGTTCTTTTTTTAGGACTTTAATTAATGCATAGGCATCCGTAATGGAAGACGGTTCGTCGGTGGCAATAATAACGACCTGGTGAGCAGCTTTGAGGAAATATAGAACACTACCAGAAATACCTGCGGCGGTATCAATGATTAAATAATCATAATCCTCCTCTAATTCACTAAAAACTTGAATCAATAAACCAATATCACGCTCCCCTAATTCGCTCATGTATTGGATACCTGAAGAGGATGGAATAATTTTAATGTTTTCAGGGCCTGAAAGAAGGATTTGTGTTAATGACTTTTCACCGTTTAAAACGTGTGATAAGTTGAACTCAGGACGTAACCCGAGCATGACATTGATATTGGCCAAGCCCAGATCAGCATCTAAGAGTAATACTTTTTTTCCTTTTCTGGATAAAGCTATCGATAGGTTAATGGAGGTATTGCTTTTCCCAACGCCCCCTTTTCCGCTAGTAATAGCAATAACCTGAACCGGTTTTTGCTTAGATGACTTGCTGTGGTTCATTTTTTTAGACCTGATGGTTGTTTAATGTAGAATCAAGGGTCAATTTATTCACCTTTTAAGGCGGTTAAAACGCCTTTTATTCGCTGATTAAGGAATGTTAATGTGGCCTGATAACGCATGGTGTTATCAGCAAATAAATTATTCTCGGTATCAGATTCGACGGTATTACCATCGATAGAAGGCGTTGTTGGAATCCGGTATTTTAAACCTAAATCTAAGGCATTCTTTGAAAAATCAATATGATTGCTATGGGTTGATCGTATTGACTGGGTTTCCATCTCTTTAAGTAGCGTGTAATAGTTAAAATCCCGTGATTGATAATGGGGCGTGTCGGCATTAGCAATATTTGATGCTAAAACAGTTGATCGCATTTGCCGTAAATTCAAGGCTTGTTCGTGTACACCTAATACATTATGTAATATTTTCATAGGTCCCCTTCTCTATTCATTGTTAACGCAAATTAAATGCTTAGTTAATTTTAATAGTGCGTTATTAAACTGAAATAATCATGTTATGGTAAATTAATAGCCGTTAAGTTAGCATCTTCGCTTTCTAAAACCGACTGTAGCAGTTCTTTAGCGGTTATCCGGTGTAAATCATTCGGTATTCGTTGACCATCGGTCAGCAGAACAATTTCAGATTCCGATTCAATCACCGTCGATAATATTTCGCCTAAATTAAATGCTTCGTCTGTTTTAGTAATAATCACACCGTCGGTTTCTTTAGCGAGTGTGTTACAAAATAATTCATTAGCTCTGGATTGACTGTTCGCAGAGAGTGTTAAAAAAATCTGTGCGGATACGTCATCACTGTTTAAAACATTAATCGTGTCAATGAAGTCATCATCCTGAAAGTTATTACCGGGTGTATCAATTAAAATCAAATCATAACCATTTAAAGTATTTAGCATTATGGGTAATTCAGTTTTATCCAAGACTTCACAGGCCTCAATGCCCAGCATCAAACCGACTAGTTTCATCTGTTCTTTAGCGCCAATTCGGTTATGATCTAATGTGAGTAAGGCGATTTTCTCCATACCATTAGTCATGGCATATTGTGACGCTATTTTGGCAATCGTCGTCGATTTACCCACACCGGCCATACCCACAAAAGCAAAAACGCCCCCTTCCCGTACAGGATCGATTGATGAGATATTAATGTGTTCTGTCAACCACTCTTCAGCACTGAACCAATTAAGATCACTATCACTAGCCATTAAGCAATTTTGTTTGATGGTATTAATAATATTATCTGAAAAACCTAAGGACTGTAAGTGTTGAAGAATCGCCTCTGATTCAATAGGACTGTCTGTAGTATTAGAATTTTGAAAATGTGATTCAATCAGGTTGCGCAAAGTAGATAATTCCGTACTCATTGATTCAATTATCTGGTCAGATTTTGAATTCTGAGCATTCATGTCTTCAATAATCGGTTCTATGTTTTGGGCTTTGTTGTTTTCTATCGGGGTTGTTTTTTTTGCGTTGGATTGCGTTTTACGTTTATTTTTTGAAAGAGCCGTTTTAGGAACGGCTGTTCTTTTAGTTTTAGGTGTCGTCGTTTTTTTGATTTTAGCCGTCGCTTTTACGGTAGATTTTGGCTCAGGTGTTTTTTTTCCATTGTTCAGTTTTATTGCCGGTGTTGTTGAACCGGAGTGACCTTTGTTGTTACCGGCGCGTAGTTTAACCGGCGATTCCTCATGCTGTGAATGACGTCTATCAATGGCGGTAAAAGACTGATGGGGCTGATGCCCATGGTTTGTGATCTGTTGCTGTGCCTTATAGTGAGCTTCAGCTGATAATGTTTGATAATCAACGGGATTATTTTGGTTTTGCATCACTTTAAAAAAAGATTCATATTCATGATCGGTTGATTCTTTACCAACGGGTGCGGCTTTAGATTGATTAACATCAACAACGCCATCTTCAAGATCAATAGCAGCAATAATTTCTACCTTTTTACCCAGTTTTTTATTCGATAAAATGACCGCATCATCGCCAAACAACTCTCTAACCTTGTCCATGGCGGTGCGGGTATCGATTTCTACAATTCTTTTAATATTCATAATATAAGCCGTTATTGATCAGATTTATATTCAACCGTGTGAATCACATGGACCTCTTTTTCATCTGGAATTTCGTTATAACCTATAATGGTCATTCCATGTATACGATGACGGACCATTTTAGCTATCCAGGGTCTAATCCCGGGAGAGACGACTAAAATAGGTTGTATTCCTTGATTAACAATATCTTCGCTACTGGTTTTAAGGTTAGATAATAACTGTTCTGCAAGATTGGGTTCAATAGCCAGACCTTGTTCCTGACTTCTCGTTAGCACGTCATGTAATAATTGTTCCATTTCTGTGGATAGCGTAATAATTTTTAACGATTCTTCTACATCAACAAGTGATTGAACTATCATGCGACCAATAGTGGGTCTGACCGCTGATGTTAACAAATCTGGATTTTGAGTTTGTTCAGCGGTTTCTAATAACGTTTCTACGATGGTTCGCATATCACGGATAGGGACTTCTTCGGCCAGAAGATTTTGTAATACGGTTGTAAAAGCGCCCAAAGATAACTTATTAGGTACTAATGTTTCAACCAGTTTAGGGGCTACTTCAGCTAATTGGTCAAGGAGTTGTTGAGCTTCATCATAGCCAAAGACTTCTTTGGCATTTTCTAAAATAATTTTATTTAAGTGGGTGGCTAAAGCCGTTGACGGATCGACCACTGTGTATCCCAGAGTATGGGCATATTCACGTTCTGAGGGGTCAATCCATACGGCAGGCATTCCAAAAGCCGGGTCTTGTGTGTCAATGCCGCTTAATTCACCGTGTGTTACACCGGGGTTAATAGCGAGTTCCTTCCCTGGAATTAATTCACTTTGTCCACGGCTGACACCGTTAATATTGATCCGATATTGGTTGGGAGAGAATTCTAAATTGTCTCGCAGTCTGACCGTAGGAACTAAAAACCCTAAATCATGAGATACTTTTTTTCGGACCCCTTTTATCCGTTGCATTAAGTCACCACCTTGTGACTGATCAATCAAAGGAATCAGTGCATAGCCGACTTCAAGTCCAATAACATCAAGGCGTGGAACATCGTCCCAACTTAACTCTTTAGTTTTGGGGTCTTCGTCTTCTTCAACATCGCCACCCTCCCCTTGCACACTGGTGTCTGACGGAAGATAATTTCCTGAACGTGCGGAATAAAAAGCAATGCCACCTGCAATCGAAGCCAGTAATAAAAATACGAAATGTGGCATGCCGGGAATAAAACCTAAAATAGTCAAAATACCTGCGGTCACTGCTAAGGGTTGCGGGTCACCCATTTGTATTTTTAATTGACTGTGCATCGATGAACTTGATGACACTCGGGTTATTATAATGGCGGTAGCCGTTGATAATAACAGTGATGGAATTTGTGCGACTAAACCGTCACCAATAGTTAATAAAACGTAGGTATGCGCGGCATCATCAAAAGTCATTCCATGGGTTGACGTTCCAATCACTAAACCGCCGACAATATTTATTATTAAAATAATGAAACCGGCAATGACATCGCCTTTCACAAATTTAGAAGCACCATCCATAGAACCATAAAATTCAGATTCTGCAGCGACTTCTTCACGGCGTTGTTTGGCGATTTCTTTGGTGATTATTCCTGCATTCAAATCAGCATCAATCGCCATTTGTTTACCGGGCATGGCATCTAAGGTAAAACGTGCAGTCACTTCAGAAACGCGTCCGGCCCCTTTAGTGATAACGATAAAATTGATAATCATCAAAATGGAAAAAACGATGATACCGACAAAATAATTACCACCAATGATGAAATCACCAAAGGCTTGGATAACCGTTCCGGCTGAGTCCGTTCCATTGTGTCCTTCAACCAAAATCACACGAGTAGAGGCGACATTAAGCGCAAGCCGTAACAGTGTGGCAAATAATAAAACAGTTGGGAATGATGAAAAATCAAGGGGTTTAAGCGCATTAATACAAATCATAGCTATCACTAACGATAGCGTGATATTAAAGGTGAAAAACAAATCCAGTAAAAAAGGCGGAAGGGGTACCACCATCATCATAATGATGCAGAATAATACGCTCGGAATCACCAGTGAAGATGAATTAGGCACTGAAAATGACTGCCAAAAATTTGACAGTGCCGCGTTATTAATCATTAGCGTTTACATTATTTTGACAGGGCACTTGGTTCATACTATAACTTAAGTTATTGATTGTTATTATTAACATTAATTGATAATTGCGCATTTATACTTTATAAATGAAACCATATAAATACTCAGCAACTATGGTGCCAATGGCTTAGGGCAGAGCTTTATTTATTGTCTTTTTAAGGTCTTTTCTTTGCACCCTTATTAATGACCAGAGCCAGTATTGAGATTTATATTTAAAACGGCAATCATTTGCCGTTTTAAATATAAACAGTATCGGTTATTTTCTTGAATTAACAGTGAGAATGGCGGTAACAGTGGGTATTTGAAAACAGGCATGTTTATTGCAAGTTTACTGGATAGTGATTGCTACACAATAGAGTGGCTATGGATTTGTTTATTATTTGCATTGGAGCGCTGTGATGCTGAAAAAAATATTAATTACGTTATTTATCCTTTCGATAACAGCCTGTTCGGCGAAATATGAAAATAAAATTTTGTCTGATGATGGATCCACTGATCAGAAATTTTTACCGGTTTATAAAAAAGAGGTATTAATTGCTGTAGGTTATGCCAATATCAGCACTCAACACAGCGATAACATATCGCAAAGACGTTTAATGGCCATGAGAGCCTCCAAATTAGATGCCTATCGCAACCTGATTGAACAAGTCTATGGCCAAAACATTAATTCAACAACAACGGTTGAAGATATGGTGGTTTCAAGTGATACCTTAAGGGCTCATGTACAAGGTCTTATTTATGGGGCACACTTAGTAAGCATTTCGCCGGTCGGGGATGACAGTTATGAAACCAAACTGGAATTAACCTCAACCATCGTAAACGATCTACGTTCGATGCTAAACAATAGTTAGACGAATGAAGAAAATCTTTAGTGTTTTTGTTGCCCTGTTGTGTACCACAGCACAGGCGAATTACATAGAATCAGAAGGTAACGCCACCATTCAGTCGGGACAACTGATACAAGCGAAAAAACAGGCTATTTCAGATGCACTCAGAAAAGCAGCGTTAAGTCAAAAGGCTAACCTCATCAGTAACAGTATGCTTGATAGTCACGGGCAGTTACATGAAACCGTGATTTTGAAATCAAATCTTTCCATTCAGAAAATTGATATTCTTGAGGAAACGTCAGCGGGTAAAAATCATTATGTGAAGGCAGGTATTCATTTTTTAAAAGATACAGATCCTAATTCATGTTCAAGTAATCGGTTGCGAAAACAAGTTGCGGTAAAGGTTATTCGTGATGGTAATATTACTTCAGATGCTACGCATGATCTAAGCGCTGTCTTGCGTGCGGCATCAAAAAAGATGAATCGTTTAATCCAGAATGAAAGCGGTTTTGTTTTAAAAAAACAATACCAATATAAAAGCTACTACGGTGAAAGCTTTTTACCGTCAAATGGTAAAACCAACACGCAATTGATTACTATTATGGCAAAGTGGCATCAACCGGATCGTATGAAAAATATTACCTATGATCTGTATCGAGGGTTGACCGCTTCTTTTAATTATCTGGATAGTATTACTCGACTGGTAGAAACAGACGTCGAAAACACCTTGCCTGTTAACAAAGAATTTAAACTATCCATGGTTTATCATGATAATAAACCCCCTTTTGAACAGCATGAAATTACTCAAATTTTTGAGGCCTTGCCAGTCGATTATTTTTCAGATCAAAATGCGGCTCGCCTAGATCATCAGGTAGAAGCGTGGTTAACTGAGTCCTGGCAACAGGTAAAATCCCAGTTCAATTGTCAACCGCCCATAACCCATGTCTCTGTAAAAGCTAAATCTATTCAATTACAAATGGGGTCGATGCATAATATAACTATTGGACAATTATTGTTGGTGTTACCGCTTAATTATATTGATGATATCACTGAAAAATTAAACAGTGATTTTATTGATTTATTTAAAGTCATTTCGGTAAAAAAGAACAGCTCATTTGTCATACCCTTAGGGCGTGACTTGAGTGAGATGCAACCGCTAAGTGAACAAAAGTTTGTTATTGCACTATAACTAAAGGTGCCAATTCATGAATGCCAAAATGATTAACTGTTTTATTTTATTTTTCATCTTAGTGATACCGTTTAAGACGGGTTATGCAGATGTTGATTCTGCCAACCAGCATGCGCTGTCTATTTTAATGAATGAATTTAAAATAGCAAAAAGAGCACTTAAAGCTAAGCCAGGTAAAATTGCACCGGGTCAACGTTACACCATTGCAAAGGGTGATACGCTCAAAGGGATTGCATTAAAAGCTTATGGCACCACTAATCTCAGTATTCGATTGGTGAGAAATGTGATTATGAAAG
Organism: Methylococcales bacterium OPU3_GD_OMZ; assembly: GCA_001901525.1. GTDB lineage: Bacteria > Pseudomonadota > Gammaproteobacteria > Methylococcales > Methylomonadaceae > OPU3-GD-OMZ. The sequence continues at coordinate 10,055 of MPSY01000035.1, forward strand.
AAAACCCGAAAGCATTTTTTCGCGGTAATGAGAATTATTTATTCGCGGGTAAAGTGCTTAAGATTCCTTCTGTTGATGATATTAGAAAACATGTCTTTTCATCGACTTCAACGACTAAAAGTAGTCGGCAGAGTAAAAGAAACTGGTTGCGCTTTCCTTAAAATCATTCAACTAACGGGTAGATGTTTTTTTCGAGCACATTAATGAGACCCGAGTAGTCACTTTCCTTTTGAAGTTGTAGGGATTCAGTCAGCAGTGGCTTTAACTGTAAGATCTTCTCTTCTGGCCATCTGACGGCTTCAGACTTTAAAAGGTCCACTAACTCTATTAATTTTTCATTGCCGACGGAATTATTTTCTTGTTTAAAGGCCACGATAGTAGCATCTAATGCTTCATACAAGTCGACGCTTAACGGATTACCGAGTTCACTCATGGGGTATTCAATGAGTGTCTTTTCAAGCAAGGGCAAAAATTCATTGGATAGTTTATCTGCTAAATTAAGATAATCTTTTGCTTCGAAAAAAGTTAATGATTCATTTAAGAGTTCTTGAAATGGAACTATTTTTTCTGCCGGTAACTCGGTTAGAAAAGGATCTAAAAGAGTGAGGAAGTCCATCAGCGACTCATTACCCTCATCAATGTTATTTAAACTGAAGGCTTTGATAGCCTCTGACAAAACAGAATATAACTCAGAGTATTTGCTGGTCATATCAGTTATCTCCCATAGATTTAAAAATTATAGACAATTTGTTGTCCATTTGAGTCGGTTCAATTTTATGTTAAAAAAAGACAGTTGTTCTTTTTCACGTAATAAAATTTTCAGTTTGTTTACGGTGTAATACTGCCTAAGGTTTCAGTCTTAGTAATATTACCCTCTTCATTCCAAAAGGTTGATTTGTTTATTATGTCATTAATGTAAAGAATCTCCCACTTTTTCTGGCCATTGGGATACCACATAGTATTTAACCCATCTTGTTTACCCAACTTGTAATACATTTCCCAGCCTTTGTTACCACTTTCATCCCATAGGGTATAACGGCCATGTAATTGGTCCATTTTATAATGTTTTTCTATGTTTTTTCGGCCACTTTGATCCCATGCTATAGTCAAACCTGAACGGTAGCCATCGCGAAACATTTTTTCTTCTTTAAGTTTTCCCGTTTTATACCAAAAACGTGCAATCCCTTCTTCTTTACCGTTTTTATAATGCGTTTCTTTTTTCTTTTTACCATTAGAAAACCAAACAGTTTGTAAACCTGATTTCTTTCCTTTATGGTAATTGGTTTCGGTATATTTTTTACCTTTACCATAAAGCTCAATTTTATTGAAAAGACCATTTTTTAACCAATAGGTCGCTATACCGTCTTTTTTGCCATTGTTATAATTGACTTCGGCTTTCTTTTCACCGGAGTTATACCAGAACGACTCTTTTCCATGTTCTTGGCGGTTAACAAAATTTACGCTATGGATAAGTTCATCGTCATGGTAGGTTGACGTCCTGCTGACATTACCATCGGCTCCCCACTCCGTTCTTTGACCGTCTTTGACATCAAATTTATAACGCTCCTGGGAGGCCAATAAACCATTTTCACGCCATTGTCGTAACCATCCATGCTTCTGGTCATTGACATAGTTTACTAATTGTTTTTTTTGTCCGTTAGGGTACCAAATGGTGTGCGGTCCGTGTTTCTTATCTTGTTGATAATAAATCTCGGTGATTTTATTGCCATCGAAAAATTCAGTTCGTGATTGGCGCTGACCGCCGCTAAAAAACTCTTGCCATAATTGTTGGCCTTGATGAGTCCAGGCAATACTTATGCCTTGCTTCAAACCTTTTTGATAGTGTTCTGACTTTATTTTACGCTTTGATTCATTCCAATAAGTTATTAGTCCGTGCAGTTTACCTGCAGAAAAGTTTTTGATAACTTTAAAATAATCTTCACCTTGCTCAGAGGTATGTTGGTAGTCAATAAACTCTCCGGTAAACGGTTGTGTTTCACCGGTGACATAAAACAATTGGTTTTGCTCAATGAGCGCGATCGGTTTTTTAAATGTTGTCTTGTTAACCAGGACTGAATTTTCAAGTGTGGTCATTGGTTTAGTCTGAATCAAATCAATGTGTTTTTGACCGGGCTGGTCAATAATCTCTTCCGAGACTCGTGCCAATGATGGCATCGTCGTAACGGTGTAAATAGTGATACTGACGACGACCAATATGCTGATGAGTAAAAAAGAAGTAACATTATCTTGTGCGCTGAGTTCTTGGTCAGGGTCGAGATCGCCGTATAAATTCAGGTCTTCGGTTTGTTTTAGTTCATCTTTGAGGATTTGTTTTCGATATTTGATGTAGAGTGATTTCTGTAAATTCAAATCACCCCCGCTATTCATTTGTGCTTTGGTCCACAATCCTTCGCGAACATAGTTGGATTTAAGCTCTTGGCACACTGACTGATACAGATAATCTTCAATTAAGCGATCATGGGCATATTTTTGCTTTAATTTTTTGAAAAAAAACATTGGAACCTGTTGTAAGTGAGAACTAGAGAGACATTTTGGTAAAGCTAATAAAACCCATCAGTAGCGTCTATTTAATAAGCCATGTCGTCTGGAAAAAAAGAACACCGTGTTTTGTTGATGATACGGTGACGTCCGATACATAAATTTATTTTTCAAAAGAAACTGTGTACTGTCTATGTTATGTCAGTTAGCTTAATGAAGCTTCAATTATTTTAAGGCATTAATATACCTTTATTATATTGCCGAGTTAATAATAAGTCACCGTCATCATCCCACCAAGTCCACTTGCCATCTATATTTCCCTTATGGTGATGACCTTCATAACGTTTTTGCCCATTAGGAAACCAAGTGGTTTCAATGCCGTTGATCACATTATTATCATAATTGAGCTGTGATAATTTATTGCCTCGTTTGGACCAGCGTGTAGATAGTCCTTCAAGCCGGTTTTTACTGTAATTAAATTCCTGTATTTTATTGACGCCATTAACCCATTGGGTTAAATGACCGTGTAGTTTGCCTTTTTCATAATTAGCCTGAACAGACTTTTTACCTTCAATCCACCAAATAAATTCACCCTCTCGATAATTATTGATATAAGTGCCTTGAGATAGTTTTTGACCAAATTTATTGCGCCAGATAAGGGGACCGTATAGTTTATCTTTTTTATAATAAGCCTTCATGTTTTCTTTAGTTTTGGCATCCCATCTAAAACAACTCCCCTCCAGATTTCCAGACTTATACTGACAATTACTGGTTTTCCAACCGTCTTGATTCCAACGAATAACTTCACCGTTCAGTCGGTCGTTTTGGTAATGTGCTTTAACTTTTTCCTGTCCATTTTCATACCACCAGAGTGAGGTCGCATGTTTCTTATTGTTCTGATAGAAAGCCTCTACCTTTTTGTGACCATTCTCAAACCAAAGAATTAAATTCCCCTGTAATTGACCGTCTAAAAAATTGGCCTCTAATTTTTTTTGACCGTTACCATACCATTCAGAGCGCAGGCCATTGGGTTTTCCATCTTTATAATTAATTTCTATTTCTTTAAATCCACTCTCTTGCCAAAGGGTTCTTAAGCCCTGAACAAGGTCACCTTTAAAACCAACTTCTTCTTTTTTCTGACCATTGTCATACCATTCCGTCCAGAGAACGCCATCACTTTCTGGTTGGTAATTGACTTCAACTTTTTTATGCCCTTGTTCAGTCCAGAGCGTTACGAGTCCTGAAATCTTACCATTTTTAATAATCCGCTCACTTTCCTTTTGTCCTTGTGCATACCATGAGGTCCAAAGCCCAGTGATTTCCCCCTTTTTATAGAATCCTTCAGCTTTTTTTTGACCATTCTCATACCACCAGGTATATAAACCTTCGCGTTGATCATTTCGAATACCACCCTCAACTTTCTTTTGGCCATTCTGATAAAAGGCGGCATAGGTTCCTGAGAGTACAGGAGGTCCTAATTTAACAACGAGACCTTTATCCCGTAATGCCTGAAAGATCTCCTTTTCAACACAGCCTGTTAAGCATAATGTGATCAATATAGGGTAGAGAACCAGTTTTATTTTTTTTGCTAAATACATGCCCCTTCCTTATCTCAGGGGTAACAATGAATTCTTTCCGTGTTAAGAATGATTGCCACCTTAATTTAATTACCGATCAAATAGTTTTAAAAAAAACACAATATGCAAACGTCAATGGCTGTTTGCGATAAGGTTATAAATCACCCTTATCTTTTTCAATAGACTCTTTAGTTTCATTAACTTCTTTAACTTCTTTTGGAGGATACTGTATAGCTTCTACACTGGCTTGTCGCCTGTCTGCAGCAGAAATGACCTCAAAATATTTATTTTGCTCTAAGGTTATTAGCGCATTTAGTTTTTGAACTAATTTTTGGTCTTTGAATTTTTTTACCTCACCGTGTAAAACTTGTACTTTTTTACCTAAATTAGAGACCTGACTTTTAGTATCTAGTATGCGATCTTTAAGATCAATATTACTTTTGTTAATTTTATTAAAGCCTTTATTGAAATGTTGGTTAAGCGTTTTAGTCATGGCCTCATTCTTGGCGAGATAACCTTCTTCTCGCCGTTTCGCGGCCCGAAAAGAAACATCAAAGACACTCATGGATTCATCAATTTTATTTTTTAACCGTTGGTTTGTTTCGTTTAATGATAAAACTTCAGATTGCATTTCGTCGAGTCGCTGCAATTCCGTATCAAGGTGAATGACTTTTTTGCCCACCGCTAAGGTGATAGCATCGGCTTGTGTGATAGATTCCTGCAATCGACTCATAAAGACGCCACCAATAGAAATAACAACTAAAATAAGGACACTAAAAACTGAAAAAATGATGGTTTGCTTTTTTTGTATTGCATTAACCGAATTTTCGAGGGTGACAACACTTTCATTAATTAGATTAGATGAATTATTGACTCGGATTGCGGCGTTATTGACCACATCTGCTGTTTCATCCAGGCTCGTGGCTACTTTATCAGTCTCTGGCAAACGGGGTTTGGGTCGGCTATTAGCTTTTACAACGTCATCAGCCGATAAGGTTAGATCATCGGTGAACTCCTCAAATTCCGCATACTGATCCTCCTTTTCAGTCGTTGCTTTGGTTACTGTTTCCTCTCCAGTTGTTTTTGTACTGGGGGCTTCTTTGTCGGGTTTTTCTTTATCTTCAGCCATGGTCTCTCTCCTGTATTTTAAAAAATAATTGTCTGTCTGTTTCGGTCTTTAAAAGACGTATTATTATAGGGTTAATAAATAGGATTTCCTTCTGGATCAAATTGGAAATCGTCAGGTACCGTCGGCGATGGCATAGCCGGTCTTGGAGCGCCCGCTTGTAATTCATTAAGTTGGAAAACATAGGCCAACACTTGTGCGACTGCGGTATACAATGAATCCGGAATTTCTTGTTTGACTTCGGTGGTAAAAAACAAGGCTCTCGCCAACAGAGGGATGCGTAAAATCTGTATCTTATGCTCTTGTGCAATTTCGAGTATTTTTTTGGCTATTTCATCGGCTCCCTTTGCAACCAATACCGGCGCGCCTTCGCTGTTACGATCATAGGTTAATGCCACGGCGAAATGTTCTGGATTAACGATCAGCACATCGGCTGACGGTACATCTTCAAGCATTCTGGCGGTTGCCATTTCATGCTGTTTCTGACGGATATGTTGTTTGACTTCGGGGCGCCCTTCAACATCTTTGAGTTCGTCTTTAATTTCTTGAAGAGACATTTTAAGCTTTTTAACATGGTCATGTATTTGGTAAGGAACATCGATTAAGGCAATTAACACCAAGCCAAGGCACATATATAAGAAACTCCAGGCGAGCAATTCTCCACTCTTAGCAAAAGCGCGCTCCAGTGGTATGCTTCCTAATGTTAAAAATTGATCAATTTGACTCGATACAATTAAGAATGCAATGCCGCCAACTAATGAAAATTTAGCAATGGCTTTAATGAGTTCCATGACCGCATTTATACCAAAGATCTTTTTTAAACCTTTAAGGGGGTTTATTTTACTAAACTTAGGCTTCGCCGCTTTCATTGAAAAAATCCAGCCACCAATCAATCCGGGTGTTGCCAAGGTCATTACAAAGGTTACTAAGTAAAGTGGTGAAAAAGCCATTAAGGCATCGGCGAATTTTTGTAAAAAATGAGCAGGCAATTTACGGGTGTTAAAGATGGTCTCTTGATCCACCTGTAAACAGGAAATAACGACATTACCGATATCGGTTATCAGTTGGCCACCATAAAAAACCATTAATCCGGCAGAAGCGATCATGATCGTTGCCATCGATAATTCTTTAGAGCGAGGAACCTGACCATCTTCTCGCGATTTTTCAAGCCGCCTTGCCGTCGGTTCTTCAGTTTTTTCTTGGTTGCTTTCTTCTTCAGCCATAAGAGTTCACACTAAGCAACGCCTAAGAAAATTCGAACATATTCAAAACATCGAAACCACACATTTTCCATTCCCGAGCCAAAAAACGGAACTAATAAATAAATCATGATCAACCCAAAAAAGAGAGATGCTGGAAATCCAACAGCAAATACATTTAACGCGGGCGCTGCACGTGAAATAACGCCCATAGCCGAATTGGTTAACAACATAGTCACCATAGCCGGTAAGGCAATCATAACGCCACCTGAAAAAATAAGTGATGACCATTGCAAAATAGCCCAGAGCATTTCCCTATTCACATAAAATTCATTAATTGGGATTAATCTGAAACTATCCAGCATCATTTCAATGATAATTAAATGTCCACCGATGGATAAAAAAACTAATGTGGCAATCACCAGTAAAAATTGGGCTAAAACGGGTGACTGGTGACCATTAACAGGGTCGGCAACAACGGCCATACTTAAGCCCATTGAGGTGGCAATAAAGGCACCGGCACTGGTAATGGCAGCAAATGCAAAATGCATAATGATGCCGATCGCAACGCCTATCAGCACTTGCTGTAAAAACAACACGAAGCCTAGCCCTGAAGTGACATCAATAATAGGCCAATCATAAAGCGGATAAATTAAAAAAGTTAGTAGTAGCGCTAGGCTGATGCGCATCCGTACGGTCACTAAGGTAGAAGAAAAAATG
>MPSY01000162.1 GCA_001901525.1 Methylococcales bacterium OPU3_GD_OMZ
ATACTGGCCAGAATGGGTTTTTGCTATAAAAATAGATGATTCAAGAGCTGATCGTTCAACCGAGAATGTCAGAGCGGTTATGGATTTATGATCGGTTCATTTGCGCCTAAGGATAAAGGCTTTGCCTTGATTGCGGTGATATGGATTTTAGTATTATTGATAATGCTGGCGTTAAGTTTTACTAAAATTTTGCGTCAGGAAAGTGATTTAGGCAGAACGGTTTTAACAGGATTTCAACAACAAGCGTTTGCAGCGTCAGGGATCAGTGTGGCAAAAAAAATGTTAATGCGACCTGTTGGTGAACGTTGGATACCAGACGGGCGTATTTATAGCTTTAATTTTCAGGGCGCTGCAATTCGAGTTAGAGTTTTTTCAGAGCAAGGTAAAATAAATCTTAATACTGTCGACGAGGGCTTATTAGACCGGGTTTTAATGCCTGCAATAGCCAGTACAGATGAGCGCCAAACATTGGTGCAGGCGATTTTGGATTGGCGCGATTCAGATGATTACCGGCGTTTAAGAGGCGCTGAATATAAGCAATACGAACAATCGGGTTTAGGGTATAGGCCCAACAATAGTTTGTTTTCCTCAGTACAACAATTGCAATGGGTTTTAGGCATGAGCGATGTTGTTTATGACTATTTAAGACCGTTATTCACCGTGTGGTCAAAAGGTAATAAGGTCGATAGAGCACTGGCCTCTGTTGACGTACTCAATGGTTTAGAGGGTTCTGAGAGTCATACTGTTATTGACCTTTATCAACAGCGCATGCTAACGGTGGAAGAGGAGGGTAGTACGGGGCAAATAAGGCGGGGCAGCGATAGCAATACTGAAGATCACTACTATACTCTGATCGCCCAAGCAAAGGTCGGGGATCAACTGAGTAAAGGAATTGAAGCATTGGTAAAGACAGATAAGGCAGGGCCCAATAAACCCGCAGTGCATACCGTCATGTGGCAAGAAACCGATGCCTCACAATCTTTGTTTGCGGCCGCGTTGGACCCCCTCGTGGTTTGGTATTCGTTATGAATTTGCAGCAAGAAATTGAGTTTAAAGGCGTTAAACAATTTTTCCAGTGGTGGTTTTCAGAACTGGAATTTTTAATTCCCACCGTTATCAAGAAAGTTTTTTTCAGGCCTCAGATACAGCTTAATTTTGAACTGAAAGATCAACAGTTAACAGTCACCCAAGTAGCGCAACAATCCACGGCAGCGGTGGTTAAACAGTTTCCGTTAACCGATACAGGGCAGCAAGGTTTTGAACGCTGGATTTCAAAATTAAGAGCCGATAACGGAGTGCACTGTGTGTTTAAATTAAACCCCGGTCAGGCGCTTGAAAAGACCGTGATTTTGCCGGCGGCAGCTAAAGATAATTTCAAACAACTGATCGGATATGAGCTCGCTCGGATTACCCCTTTTAACCCGCAACAAGTTTATTATGACGCCAAAATACTAACGTTACCTGATGACCTGCAAGTAAAGGTCTATTTAGTCGTAGTGCCAAGAAAGGTGGTCGATCAAGCCATGGCGTATTTAAAGGCATGGCAAATTCCAGTTAAGCAGGTGTATTACACCGACACTTCAGAAGTGACCGAAGCGGTTGCTTTGCAATGTAATTTATTACCCGAAAGGCGGAAAGTACCCAGGGTACGCAATTGGCAGACTTATTCGCGTTTAGGTTTATCTGCGCTGGTGGTGTTATTACTCGCAACGATTCTTTTTTTTCCGATGTTATCTCAGCAGTATTTTTTAAAAAAGGTAAAAGAAGACGTTAATGCTGACCAAAAATCTATCAGGAACCTGAATTATGAGCAATCTTCACTGAAGACTCAGATCGCCGATGCCAACCTTTTGATAGCCAAGAAAAAGGCGATGCCGGATGTGTTAGCGGTTCTTACTGAGTTAACAGCGCGTTTAGATAACCAAACTTATTTAGTCGGTTTTGTTTATAAAGAATCAGCGCTGAGTATTGAAGGTTATTCTGCGGCGGCATCCAGCCTGATTGCAACGCTGGAGTCATCAACTATGTTAAAAGATGTTCATTTTTCATCCTCGGTTAAGCAAAATAAAAGAACCGGATTAGAACGATTTAAAATTAAAATGACAGTGCTCTCAACCTAGGTTAAGTATATGGAAATCTCTGAGCGTGTTAAAGCCACTGGGTTAGTCATTCTTTGTTTGTTGGGGTTATTGGGGTTTGTGATTGTACCGGTGCTGACAACTACGGATGATTTATATCAAGAACGGCAAGATTTAGAGCAGCGGCGGGTTAAAATTAAAGCCAGTGTTAATAAAAAAGATGCCGTATTACAACAAATAAAGA
>MPSY01000036.1 GCA_001901525.1 Methylococcales bacterium OPU3_GD_OMZ
AGCGACAAATACCGTATTGCTTAGCCACCAATAGTTTAAGTGAAAATGCTGAGCGCAATATAGACATTGCCGGAATAGCACATTTGTTTCCGAATAAAGTGACTCGCGACCAGGTTAAGCGGGGTAAACCTGCACCTGATATTTTCTTGTTGGCAGCACGGGTCTTAGGTCTTCCTGTCGGGCAATGCTTGGTGATTGAAGACTCTGTTGTGGGTGTTGAAGCGGCCCAAGTTGCCGGGGCTATACCTGTTTGGGTGCCTGAGTTTTATTTAAGCCAGGCGGGAGTCGATTTAGAAAAAGTGTATCTGTGCAGTGATTTAATGGAGTTAGAGCAACTATTGTTTTGATTACGATGTAATAATTTCCGCCAGATTGGTTGATTAGGTATAATTCTTTTATCTATCATTACTTAATCTTCTGTTTGTTTCTTGAATACCACACCGACTAAAGTTACTGTTATTGCGCCGGCTCGATTACACATGGGTTTTATTGATCTCAGTGGTTCATTGAATCGTTATTTTGGTAGTATCGGTTTGGCGCTGAATGATTTTGAAACCAAACTTTCGTTAACCGCTTCATACCGAAGTTATGTGAATGCACAGGCGCCGGAGAGGACGCAGCAGTGTGTACAGCAATTATGTCAAAAACTGGGGGTATCAGATCAAGTGCATGTAGATGTTCAGTCTGCGATTCCAGCGCATATTGGTTTAGGATCAGGAACCCAGTTAGCATTAGCGGTAGGGATGGCGCTTAATGTTTTTTATCAATTGGATCTTTCTATTCGTGATATTGCCCATTTGACTGACCGAGGGGGGCGTTCAGGCATTGGGATTGGTGTTTTTGAAAAAGGTGGGCTTGTGGTTGATGGGGGGCGTGGGAAACAAACCATTACGCCGCCGGTGCTTGTGCAAATGTCGGTTCCCGAGGATTGGCGTTTTATTTTATTGTTAGATCGTCGCGGTCAGGGTTTACACGGTGATGGTGAAATACAAGCCTTTAAAAAGTTACCTCCTTTTTCTAAAGAGGAGGCCGCCAGATTATGTTATTTGTTACTGATGCAAGGGTTGCCGGCCGTAGCCGAACAAAATCTGGATGAATTTGGCGCCGTGATTACACAATTGCAACGATCCGTTGGCGACTATTTTGCACCCGCCCAAGGGGGGGCTTTCACAAGTCGTGAAGTGGGCGAAGTGATGGCGTGGTGTTCAAGGCAAGGTGCTGTCGCAATCGGCCAAACATCATGGGGGCCGACCGGCTTTTGTGCCGTTTCAAATGATCAACAAGCAAGTGAACTGGTGAGTGCAGCGAAACAACGATTCAAAAACTTGGTTAATTTAGACTATGTCATTACCCGGGCCACCAATCAAGGTGCAAGAATCATCGTTGAGTAAAAAGGTCCTTATTATTGCCAATTCAGGACGAATGTTGGCAACGTCTGCCCGCCGCGCTAAGTGGACACCTTTAGTCATTGATCGTTTTGGTGATCAAGAAACCGAGCAGATTACTCTGCATAATTGGGTGGTTAACGATTTATCCCGACTGTGTTTAGAGCCGATTGTTAATAATATTAAGCATTATTTTGACGTTGAAGGACTGGTTTATGGCAGTGGCTTTGAAGCCCATTTAGAAACGTTAAGCTGGCTTTCTCAGCAATTTATTGTTTGGGGAAATACCTTTGCAACATTTCAGCGTGTCCAAGATAAATACTTTTTCTTTAGCACTCTTCAGCGCTTACAAATCCCCTTTTTAGAAACGTATTTTACTCAGCCACGCGTTGTTGGCAGTCGATGGCTTGTTAAACCGCTGTCAGGTGAAGGGGGGGAGAGGATTCATTTTTATGATTCACTTGAATCGATCGAGGATACGGTTTATTGGCAGCGTTATCAAAAAGGGTCTGTGGGTTCAGTGCTTTTTGTGAGCAATGGAAAAAATGTGCAAGCTATCGGTTTTAACTGCCAATGGGTTGAGGGTGATCAGGCTAAACACCCCTTTGTTTTTTCTGGAATCAGGCATTTTCCAGAGTTGAGTGCTGAGCACTGTCAGCAATTGTTAAGTTGGCTTAATCACTTAGCAAGTGCATTTTCTTTGGTGGGGTTGAATAGTCTGGATTTTATTTTTGCTAAGGACCAGTTATGGGTACTTGAAATTAACCCGAGGCCTTCAGCAAGTCTGATGCTTTATGACGGCTATAGTCAGCGTAAGCTGTTTGATCATCATGTTCAGGGGTGTTTGGGTTACTTTCCTGATCTTCCCGTGCAACCGATTGATTATTGCCGTGGCTATCAGGTGTTGTATGCCTATTATGAATTGTTTATTCCGGAACAAATTGAATGGCCAGGCTGGGTCTTGGATAAGCCTCAATCAGGTGTAATAATTCCCATTAATAGCCCTATTTGCAGTATTATTGCGGCTGAGCAAGATACTGAGAGACTCGTTGAAATGTTGAAGCAACGTGCTCGGGTCGTCTATCAATTACTTATTTACAAGGAAAAAGTTTTATCATGCAATTTTATGCCAGTGTTAATAAATTAGCGAAGCCTTTAGTAACACAACTGATAGAAAATGCGGATGCATTAAGGCTGAATGTCGAGCAATTAGAAAATGGTTGCACCATTATTGATGCTGGCATCAAGGTTCCGGGTGGACTGGAAGCCGGGCGGATAATTTCTGAAATATGTCTGGGAGGAATAGGTTCGGTTACTTTATCGCAAAGCGGGCAAATCAGTCAGTGGCCCTTAACGGTTAACGTTCATACCGGTAATCCGGTTTTGGCCTGTTTAGGGAGTCAGTACGCGGGCTGGAGTTTATCGTATGAGAAGTTTTATGCGCTGGGTTCGGGCCCTGCACGGGCGCTCTGTGTTAAAGAAGATTTATTTAACGAGCTTGATTATCGCGATGACCTCGATACAACCGTTTTGGTTATTGAGGGAGACAAAGTGCCACCATTACCGTTAATAGAAAAAATCGCGGATGCTTGTCATTTGGCAGCGTCTCAACTCACCATTATTTTAACACCCACCAGTAGTTTGGCCGGTTGTGTCCAAGTGGTAGCAAGGGTGTTAGAAGTCGCTATGCATAAAGCCCATGAACTTCATTTTCCTTTGGAAGATATTGTTGACGGCAGTGGGAGTGCACCGTTATGTCCTCCGCATCCTGATTTTGTTAAAGCGATGGGACGAACTAATGATGCCATTTTGTTTGCAGGCCAAGTGCACTTGTTTGTTAAGGGAAGTGATGAAGCGGCAAAGAACTTAGCCACTCAACTTCCCAGTTCTACCTCTAAAGATTACGGCAAACCCTTTGCCGATATTTTTAAAGCCTATGATTATGATTTCTTTAAGATTGACGGTATGTTGTTTAGTCCAGCGCGGGTTACGGTCACAGCGGTAGATTCAGGCAATAGCTTTCATGCGGGACAATTAGATGAGGCCTTATTAAATCAGTCGTTTGGAGCCTAAAGGTTCGTGCCTGATATTGTTATTTTTACGGATGATCCGGGGTGGCATGGTGCGCGATTACAAGAGGCATTTGCACAGCAAGGGTTAGCGAGCGTTTTTGTTTCTTTAACCGATTGTCAATTGAATTTGAGCGATCAAGGGTTGCCCCTGGTAATTCCGGGTTTTGAGGCACAGTTGCCAATAGCTGCTTTTGTACGAGGTGTCCCAGGTGGCTCGCTAGAGGAAGTGGTCTTTTATCTTGATGTCTTACATGGGTTATCTTTATTAGATGTTCCGGTATACAACAATGGTAAAGTTATTGAGCGCAGTGTGGATAAGGCAATGACTAGTTTTTTGTTACAGACAAACCAGTTAGCGACGCCACAAACATGGGTGCTAAGAGACCGACAGCAAGCGGTCGATCGGGTCAGTCATGAATTACAACAAGGTTTTCGTGTGATCGTAAAGCCGGTGTTTGGTTCTCAGGGAGAAGGAATTCGACTGATTGAAAAAGAATCAGATTTAATTTGGATGGCGCCGAGTCAGGGAATCTATTATTTACAACGGTTTATTGATTGTCAGGGGGCCGGTTACTCTGATTGGCGTGTATTTGTTATTAATCAGAAGGTTGTCGCTGCGATGCGTCGAGAAGGGTTGTTTTGGTTGAATAATGTAGCCAGAGGCGCTACATGTCGAGCAGAAATATTAGAGGGTGCTATGGCTGCGTTAGCGTTACGGGCTACTGAAGCGTTAGCAATGGATTATGCCGGTGTTGATATAATCGTTGATAAAGAGGGTCATTATTCAGTTATTGAAGTCAATAGTATTCCGGCCTGGAAGGGTTTGCAAAGTATTTGCCACATTGATATTGCACAATTATTAGTAGCAGATTTATTACAACGTCATTTATTTCATCATACCAACACGCCCAAATCAGTGGCACTGAAGTGATAGCGCAAGATCAGTTAATAAAGATGTTTTTAGAGGCCTGTGAACTTGAATTGCAAACCTTTAAACCCGGTAATGTCAGTGTTTATGCGGATGGTCATGATATGGTCGTTGACGATTTTCGGTTAAGTGCAAAAGTCAGTACTCAATCGATTACCAACCCAAAATATTCTTTGGGTGAAAAAATATACTATGCGGTAAGGCAGACGAGAGAAGCGGTTGGCTGTAACACTAATTTGGGTATTTTATTACTAGCAGCACCTTTGTTTGAGGCGGTTAAGTATTTAACCGTTTCTGTTTCTTTGCAACAAGCGGTGGAGCGAGTGTTAAAGGAGACGACATTAGCAGATGCCAATTGGGTATTTAAGGCAATAGCCTTAGCAAATCCAGGGGGATTAGGGCATTCAGAGCAACAGGACGTGCATAGAGAAGCCTCTGTAACACTTGTGGAAGCGATGGACTTAGCGAAGGATAAAGATAGAATAGCGGCGCAGTACGCTATGGGTTACAAAGATATTTTTACTGTGGCGATTTTAATGTACAATTCGTCTATGGATCGATGCTGTGATCCACGAGTTGCTTCGTTATCAGTTTATGCTGGGCTTCTATCACATTTTCCGGATAGTCATATTGAACGAAAATATGGTAAGAAATATTCTGATTTAGTGCAAAACAAGATGGAAAATATTGCGATTAGGTTGTTAGGTTCTGATGATTTTTCTGCTATAGAAGAGACGTTATATGAAATTGATTCTGAATTTAAGGGGTTAGGGATCAACCCAGGAACCACGGCAGATTTGACAGTTACAACTTTATTGGCTGTTTTTATTCAGGATTATTTTGTCCCGTCTTGATTTTGGACTAGAGTATGTCTGAGCCTATGTTGACGATAACGTACGCACCATTATTGTTAGTTGTTGCACTATTATGATGAGAATAAGGAGCGCTCAGGTAGGGGTTTGAATCATTGGCTTAAACAATAGCCTTTGAAAACAACACCTTAATTATTTGGTCTGTTTTTTGCTTGGGTTATGTTTTTCAGCCTAAAGTCGTGGCTTACAATGTTCACCAGAAACATTGATGTATATTTTATAGAAGGAAGCATAGAAAGTGTCTATACTTACGAAGGTTTTATCATTTTTTGATAAAGATAAATTTAAAGAGGATGGGGAGCCGGAAGGTTCTTCTGAAGCAATAGCAAGTGAACCAATATTAGAAACTAAAGAGGAAAGTACAAAAATGGCTAAAATTAATAACATGTGTGTGGGTGAATCATTAATCGGTGATGGTAACGAAGTTGCTCATATCGACTTGATTATTGGTCCACGTGGTAGCGCTGCAGAAACAGCTTTTGCTAACTGTATTACAAATAATAAAGACGGTTTCTCAAGTCTACTGGCAGTTGTTGCGCCAAACTTGATGGTTAAACCTTCGACCGTAATGTTCAATAAAGTAACGATTAAAGGTTCAAAACAAGCGGTACAAATGTTTGGACCAGCTCAACGTGGTGTTGCCATGGCCGTTGCTGATTCTGTTGAAGACGGAACTATTCCTGCAGATCAAGCTGATGATTTGTTTGTTGCTGTAGGTGTTTTTATTCATTGGGCTGCTGAAGACGATGCAAAAATTCAACAGTACAACTATGAAGCGACTAAAGAAGCGTTGGCACGTGCTGTAGCAGGTTCACCAACAGCGGCTGAAGTTGTAGCGGCTAAAGGGGAAGCAACACATCCTTTCGCAGCTAACTAAAATAAACCAGACTAAAATCTGATTTATTTTTGGAAAATACCTCGGCAGGTCCGGGGTATTTTTTTGCCTGAAATTTGACTCGAGGCTCAATAATGGGCTAATTGGGAGATGATACAGCTATCCAGGCGTTGATTATGAAGGGCACTGGCGATTAATGCCGTGTGGATATTCCGTTTTGTAAGTTGTTCTAGGTCAACCAAAGAACGAATGCCGCCGGCAGCCACCAGATCAATATCAGGGCGTTGTTCTTGGAGTATCGTGAGTTTGTTCAAATCAGGACCCAGTTGTCCCCCGATACGATCGAGGGTCATGGCAATGACGGTAGCCGGCCAAAGTAGTGGTTTTTGGAATAAAGGCACTGGACCTAAAGGTCGGTTATGAGAAAAATCTAGCGATAGGATGAATGGTGGGCAATGAGAAAATAAGGTGTCCTCAATAGTTGTTTCAGGGTTAAGGCTTTCGGTTCCAATGATGGGGATAATTTTCTGATGTGACAGTGTTTGAGTTGCCCAAGCGCCTTGGTCGAGCCAAAAAGTTATATCAGGAAAGTGGTTTAATAAAGTAAGAATAAAATTATTGTTATTGCCTGTTTTCATAATGGCATTCAAATCAGCAATGTATATGGTATCGAAGGTATATAAAGAAAGAAAATCATGGATGACGTGGATGGGTTGACTCGATTTGCACAGCGGGCTATTTACCGGTTGATAATGTTTTCGGGTGCCATTTTTTGCATGAACAACGTGGCCGTCTAAGAGGTCAATAACGGGAATTAATTTCATGGTTACACTGTACGTTATGACCGCTAGGATAACCAGTTCCTTAAGTGGATTGCGATGAGAATTCTTGTTTTTGAATTTATTACCGGCGGCGGTTTTAATAATAATTTTTTGCCGCATTCGTTAGTTCAAGAAGGTGAATTGATGCGTTTGGCATTGCTTCTAGATTTGATGGCGATACCGGCCATAGAAGTCAGTTTAATGCATGATCCGCGCTTGCCACTTGATAAACGGATGCTTGATAATCAGATGGTTAAGATCATTCCAATAACGCCTCAGCAAGATTTCTGGCAGGTTTTAGCGGAACAAGCACCGTTGTGTGATGCGGTTTGGCCTATTGCACCTGAAAGTGAAGGTGTTTTGCAGGCAATTAGTTATTGGGTGGAGGCATCTGGACTAAAGTTACTGGGTTCGTCGTCTGAGGCGGTAGCGCTAACGGCAGATAAGTATCGGTTGTTTAAACGGTTAGAGCATCAGGGGATACCGCTTGTTAAAACCTATACGTTCACTGAATTAGACGTTTTGCCTTCAGGTCCGTGGGTTATAAAGCCTCGTGATGGGGTGGGTTGTGAAGGTATTGTTCGGGTTAATTCAGTTGTAGATTTTAAGGCGGTCACTGATCCGGAAAAGTTTATTATTCAACCGTTTGAAGCCGGCAAGTTATTAAGTTTATCGTGTTTGTTTAAAGGCGGTCGGGGGGTCTTGATTTGTATGAATGAACAAAGCATTAAACAAAATGAAGAGACCTTTGAGTTAGAGCGTATAACGGTTAATGTTAATCAAATGACAGCTGAGGTGCCGGTGTTGGTTGAGCAATTAGCGAATATTATTCCAGGGTTATGGGGTTACGTGGGTATAGATTTAATTTTAAGCACAGAGGGGTTAAAGGTGCTAGAAGTGAACCCGCGACTCACCACCTCATACAGTGGTATCCGATGTGCATTAGGAAGTAACCTCGGTGCCAGTATTATAGCTTTGCTAACGGGGGACATTAATTTTAAAGCCCAGTGTAACCAATCTATAACCATTGAAATACCACGGGAGAAAAGGTGAATAATAAGATTGTCGGGTGGGATATTGGCGGTGCACATGTAAAAGCGGCGTTAATAGACTTGGATAAGCAGATTATTCAGGTCATACAGCGGCCATGCCCTCTCTGGCAAGGTCTGTCTCATTTACAGCTTGCAGTGGCCGAAATAGTTCAGCAATGGGGGGATTTGTCAGGACCGCAGATTATGACGATGACCGGAGAATTGGTGGACTTGTTTAATGATCGGGAAGAAGGGGTTAATCAGTTGATCGCAACGATGTCACAAATTCATTTAGGTCAGCCCTTGTGGGTATACGCGGGGGATATTTCCTTTTTGCAACCGGCAGACGTTTTGCCGCGACATATTGATCACATAGCATCGGCCAATTGGCGAGCGAGTGCGCGTTATAGTGCGGAGCAACAAGATTCAGGGTTCTTTGTGGATATTGGAAGTACTACGACAGATATTTTGTTGTTCAATAAGGGCCTTATTCAAGGTCAGGCCGTCACTGATTTTCAGCGCCTGTGTTCTAGGGAATTGATTTATACCGGCATTGTTCGAACACCGCTGATGGCTATTACACAGACTATTGATTTTAAAGGTCAATCGGTCGGCGTTATGGCTGAGCATTTTGCCACGATGGCTGATGTTTATCGTATTGCTGGGGTTTTGGATGAAAGTCATGATCAATTACCGGCTGCCGATGGTGGCGATAAAACGGTCTCCCACAGTCTTCGCCGGTTAGCGCGAATGATTGGTTGTGATGTTAATGATTACGCTATTAGCGATTGGCAGGCGCTGGCAGAGCAATTTAAAAGTCAACAAATTTTAAGGATCCAACGGGCGGTCGAAAAACAATGGCTTGATGAACCTGACGGGGTGAGAAAATGTCTGGTTGGTGCAGGTATTGGTCGTTTTTTAGTTCGGGAAATAGCCGAACAGATGGCCTTTGAGTATTTAGATTTTAATGATTTATTTGCTGACCAGAAGCAGAAAGAGTCAGGCATCAGTTTGGCTGACTGTGCTCCTGCAGTTGCTGTTGCAAAGTTATGGCAGCAGTATAACTATTGTGTCAATTGATTGAAGTATCGATCAGTTTTGTCATGTATTTTAAATAGCATGTTACAATTTCATTGATTAGACGTGCCTTTTTTATTGTGAAAAACTGTTAATGTCCCCACCTAATACCCTTATTCATCAGTTACCCTATTATCCAGATAGTGCGGATGTTTTTTCCCCGTTGGCGAATAAGCCATGGTCTATATTTTTAGACAGTGGCGACCAGAATTCAAGATTGGGGCGATTTGATATTATTGTGACTGACCCGGTTTGTACCCTAGTGACTCGTGGGTTGGAAACAATCATTATTGATGAGCAGGGCGAACGGATGAGTGAAGAAGACCCTTTTTTACTGATTAAACAATGTTTGTTAGCCAGAAAATGTGACAGTGATATTGTGCCTTTTAGCGGTGGCGCGATGGGTTATTTTTCCTATGACTTATCGCGGCGGTTAGAGTCTTTACCGGCTATTGCACTCAATGCTGAGAATACGCCCGATATGGCGGTGGGTATATACGATTGGGCCGTGATTGTTGACCATGATAAGCAGCAAAGTTGGTTGGTGAGTCAGGGTATGTCTACGAAGACAACAGATAATTGGGATGCTTTGATTAGCCAATTTAGCCCACCGCATGAGCCTGAGGCTATTCCAGTCTTTAAAGTGTTAGGCGATATCCAATCAAATATGACACCGGCGCAATATGGTACCGCCTTTGATCAAATAAAAACTTATTTGAAGGAAGGAGATTGTTACCAAGTGAATCTAGCGCAGCGATTTAGTTGTCAATGTGAGGGTAATGCTTGGGAGGCTTATTTGCGGTTGCGTAGAATTAATTCAGCCCCTTATTGTGCGTATTTAAATTTACCGGATGTGCAAATTCTGAGTTCTTCGCCTGAACGTTTTTTGAGTGTTGATAAAGGCCGGGTCGAAACGAAACCGATTAAAGGAACAATTGCCAGAAAGCCAGGCGTTTTAGAAAATGAAGCTCAAATTGAGGCGTTGGCAAATAGTTTGAAAGATCGGGCTGAGAATTTAATGATTGTTGACTTGCTCCGTAACGATATTAGTAAAAGCTGTCAGGCGGGTTCAGTTAATGTGCCGGCATTATTTGCTGTCGAGAGCTTTGCAACGGTGCATCATTTGGTTAGTACAGTAGAGGGTCAGTTAGAAGCGGGTTTACATGCGTTGGATTTGCTGCGAGGTTGTTTTCCTGGCGGCTCTATTACTGGGGCGCCTAAAATCAGGGCTATGGAAATCATCGAAGAATTAGAGCCAAATTGCAGAGGGGCTTATTGCGGATCTATTGGTTATATTGGATATAATGGCAATATGGATACTAATATTGCCATCCGGACATTGGTGTATTCTGAAAATACCTTACGCTTTTGGGCCGGTGGCGGCATTGTGAATGATTCTGTGCTTGAGGCCGAATATCAGGAGTGTTTTGATAAAGCGCAGGCAATTTTCAACTTATTGGAACAATTGAAGTATTGACCATTATGGTGCAAAGTTAGTGGGTTAGGTCATTAGTATTCTACGGGTTATTAAACTGGGCGGGAGTTTTTCAACATCCCCAGAACTTTATAGTTGGATAAGAGCCGTTGTTGACTTGCCGGATGAACGCATAGTTATTGTGCCCGGGGGCGGCGGCTTTGCCGATCACGTGAGGAGTCTGCAAGCCTATTGGCATTTTAATGATTCTGTGGCGCATGAAATGGCTATTATGGCTATGCAGAATATGGCAGTGTTTTATGCTGGATTAGACCGTTCTGTGCAGGTTGCGACTTCACCTGAGGAGATACAGCGACTCTTTGAGCAGGGACAAGTACCGGTTTGGTCGCCGACATTACAATGGCTTGATCGACACAAGGTACCACATTCATGGGATGTTACCTCTGATAGTTTGTCGGTTGTGATTGCTCAGGTCTTGGCTGCAAAACAGTTGATACTGGTTAAATCAGTACGGGTCCCTAAAGATATAACGGTGGCAGAACTGGTTGAACAAGAGATTGCAGATAAGGCATTCAGTCGGTATATTGAAAACAATATTTTTGATTTAACGTTGAGTCACAAAGATGACTTTTTATTGCTTCCTGAGTTGCTAGAGAATAATTGAATTAAATCTATGAGTTACCCGACCAAAAAACCAGTCACTACCTTAACAGTAGTAGAACAATTGACGAAGAAACCACTGTTATTGATGGTTCAGTTTTTAACGAAACAATACAGAGAGGTCGTTTATCGTGCCCGGGAGTCTGTCGGTCAGCACAAAAGAGATATTGTTGTTTCCAGAGTTGAGGAAACCAGTGATAGTTTGCAGGAAACTAAAGAACAGTTTACCGATGCTCTGGAGAATTTTAAGCAAATTGTTCGTGTTGATGAGGCAGGCTTAGGCGATTGTTACCGTGATCTTAAGCGGCATTACGATAAAAGTGAAGCATGTTCAATTGCTGTTCACGATAAAATTAAAGCGATTGAAGAGGTGAGTGAAGCTTTGTTTAAGGAGTGGGAGCAAGAACTTGATCTTTATACTAACCGAGCTTTGAAGGCGCACAGTCGGCAGCAATTAAAAATCACTAAGTTACATTATAAGCGTTTAATTAAAGCAATGAAGCAGGCCGAGATGCGGATAAAGCCCGTTTTATTAGCGTTTAGAGATCAGGTGTTATTTATGAAGCATAATCTTAATGCGCAGGCGATAGCGGCTTTACAGCATGAATTAGCCGTTATTGGGTTTGATATTGCTCAGTTGATAGCAGCGATGGAGAAATCTATTACGGAAGCGAATGATTTTGTTTTCACCTTAGTTGAACAAAAATCATTGCCCCATTCAAAGTAGATATTTTTGGGTAAAAAAAAGGAGCCTAAGCTCCTTTTTTTAAATAATTGACTTAATGTAAATCATATAGAATGTTGTTCATGCTTTCCTTTTGGAGTTGATCCTTATCTTTTTTCTGGTTCATGTCTTGTTCAAAGCGTTCATCTTCATAGGATTTAATCATCGCATCCCAGTTAGAAAACTTAGTATATTCAGGTCTGCCTGATTCTTGTAGCTCACCAAATTTGGCTTTACCGGCCGCGATGAGTTCAGCGCTGGTGTTACCATCAACAGCGTCTAAGAATTCTGAGTTTTTTTCAAAACCATTTTTCATCGTCCAGAAAGCTATTTCGAATTCCAACTTTTGGTGTTTGGGTAGGTATTCCTTCATGACCCGGACAGATTTAAAGGCTAGTTTACTTGTACGGCCATTAATTTGTCTTTCTCCACTGCAGCCGATACTCAGCATGGCAGTTAGGCAGATTAAAAGGATAAAGAGTTTTTTCATGGCATTACCTCATGCGTTTATTAGTTATTATTAAATTAGACTGGTTTTTATGAACGTTAGGCTATTTTACGCTAAACTGATCGATAACTTTGGAATCTCAACAAAGTAAATTAGCATTTTATTATAAGTATTATTAAACAATCTATGCTGGATTTTATTCAATTATTAAAGAATCGATATTTAAATCTTATAACCTATCAGGTTTCTGATGATACGCAAGTTACTCTTTATCAACAACGGATCGAACAACTGATCTTAGCAGAATCCTTTTTAAAGAAAGGGCAATTAATTTCAACGCATTCAGAGCGAGCATTACAGGTCGCCGTTATTGGCCCAACTCAGGTCGGTAAAAGTTCTATTGTTAATTTATTGTTAAATAATACGATTGCTGGTGTGAGTGCGCTAGCGGGGTATACGGTACACCCACAAGGTTTTTTAGCGGGTGTCTCAGGCCATGACCACCAATGGTTAGAGGGTCATTTTGGTGATTTTAGACGTGTCGAAATGAAAGATTTGAATGCGCAAGATTATAATGCGTATTCGTTAATGCCGGCAGATAAGGTACCCCCAACGCCATTGCCTGATTGTTTGCTTTGGGATTTGCCTGATTTTGATTCGATTGATGCAGCGGGTTATCGTGAAGGTGTCTTAACCACCATTGGGTTAGCGGACATAGTTGTACTGGTGGTGAGTAAAGAGAAATATGCTGATCAGTCAGTTTGGGAAATAATGGCGTTGTTAGAGCCGTTAAAGTTACCGACAATTATTATTGTTAATAAATTGGTGGCCGATAGTCAGCAGGCTGTTTTGTTATCACTGAGTGACAAATGGCGACAAGCTCGAAAAGATGCAGTGCCGACAATTATCCCGCTTAATTACCAATCTTCTGGGCGTTTGGAGACGTGGCCACAAGTTGAATTTGAAAGTGCTAGACGTGCATTTACAGAGGCTGTGAGTCAGCGTAGACCCTCTGAGCAATCAAGTTTTGAGAAAGCTTATTTGAATCAGCACTGGCAAGGATGGTTGGCGCCTATTCGAGAAGAAGAAACAGCATTAAAAACGTGGGGTCAGTTGTTAGATCATGCGGTTAAAGAGGCACTGGCACAATACGAGCGTGATTATTTAGAGCATCCTCACCATTATGAGACCTTTCAAAATGCTTTGTTGGAATTGCTGACATTACTGGAAATTCCCGGGTTAGCTAAGATTTTGAGTAAAATACGTAGGGTTCTAACCTGGCCCGTTCGTCAGGTTTTCAGATGGGGTCGGTTTGGTAAACGTAGTAGTGATGCGGTTGATATTAGCCAAGAAATTAATCTACTGAATCAAAAAGCAGAGCATTTTTTAATTCAGATTTCTGAAAAGATTATTGACCAGATTGATGATGAGCCGGAAAAGGCACAATGGTGGAAAGAAATGAATGCCGTTATGCGCTCAAATCGTCAAGAAATTATGGAGGGCTTTGGTCAGGCAGCATTGGTTTATCACGAGGACTTTCAAGGCGAGGTGGAGGACATTGCGCAACGGTTATACCGTAAGTTGCAAGACCAGCCGGCTGTTTTAAATAGTCTTCGAGCGACTCGATTAACGACTGATTCGGCTGCGATAGCATTGGCAATAAAGACCGGCGGTATTGGGTTACAGGATTTAATAATTACCCCATTAATGTTGTCAGTTACATCGCTGTTGGCTGAAAGTGCATTAGGGAGTTATATCGGCCGACTGGAAATGGAATTAAAACAAAAGCAGTTAGCGACGGTTAAGCAACAGTTGTTTTTAGCAGCAATGAAAGTGCCGATGGCTAAGTTGCCTGAGCAAATGGAACAGAACAAGCGTTTTAATATTTCGTTAGATCGGGTTGAGCAGGCCGAGCAACAGTTAAAAGAGAAAAAGCATGGATTACGATTATTCTGAATTAGTTAGAAAAGCACAAAAATGGAGTGAGCAGTCTTTTGGCATGGGTTGGGTCAGTCAGGCTGGGGTTCAGAAATTATCTGAAGCAGAGCTTAATAGCGCCGATGCCTTATTTTCGAATGCGGGTCAACGGCCATTGATTGTCGCTTTCTTAGGAGGTACCGGGGTCGGTAAGAGTACGTTGATTAATCGTTTGGCAGGCAAAGACATTGCTCGTACGGGTGTAGAGCGCCCGACTTCTCGAGAAGTAACACTGTTTTATCATCAGTCAGTTGCTTTGCAACAATTTCCGGAACATTTACCGATTGATAAGATTAGAACGTCTCCGCATCAAGATGATGCGCATAAAGACGTGATGTGGGTCGATATGCCGGATATGGACAGTACGGAAATGGAAAATAAAGCATTGGTTTTAGAGTGGCTGGCACATGTTGAAGTTTTGGTTTATGTGGTTAGTCCCGAGCGCTACCGTGACAACAGAGCTTGGCAATTATTATTAGCCGAAGGGGGGAAACATGCCTGGCTATTTGTAATGAATCAATTTGATCGGGGGCAACCCGAACAACAGGCCGATTTCGTACAGCAGTTACATAAAGCGGGTTTTGTTGACCCTATTATTATCAATACGATTTGCGCTGGCGAGAAGAGCAAGAGCGAGAAAGATGAATTTAACCGACTGGGCGTAACCATTCATCAATTAGCTAATCGTCAAACGATTGCTGAAATTGAATACCGAAGTCTACAGATAAAAATAGCTGATTTAAAACAGCGCTTAGAGGCTTGCTTGGGTCGGTTTGGTATGGATGATGCTCACCAGCAATTGGTTGATAGTTGGTTGCTTAATTGGCAGCGAAATAAAGATATTCTAGAACAAGGGATGGTTTGGCCGATTCAATGTATGGCTGCAGATTATGCTGAGAAAGAGAGTCACTTATTTGAAGGATTATTTCGTCGAAAGAAAGAGCGGGAAGAGCCTAAAAAGTCAGTTAAGACAGAATTCTGGGATGCATGGGCGCAAAGTCGTTATGAAGATGAGTTGGATCAGTTGATCCTCATAGCCGATGATCAACGTCTCGCATTAACGCCACTTAGACAAGGACTGCTGCCCTTACGTGCATCGGCTAAAAGTAAAGTTGAAGCGCATGTGGAATTAGCTGTTAGGGATGCTCTCGTTAAGCCAGGCAATGGCGTGCAACGATTTTTTATGAAGTTATTCGCCTTTCTGGGCGCAGTGTTACCGTTATCGGCTATGAGTTGGGTGGGTTACCAGGTGTTTGAAGGTTATTACCAGAGTGGGTTAACGGAGCGCGCTTATCTTGGAACTGATTTTGCTATTCACAGTATTTTATTGATTTTAATTACCTGGTTATTGCCTTTTTTCATACAAAAGCAATTAAAGCCCTCGATGGAGAAAGTTGCTCTTAAAGGGTTGGCGACCGGTTTAACGAAAGGACTTGCAGCACTGAGTACTGAGACACTGAAAGTAGTAGCGGAAAATAAAGAAGCACGTGATCTTATGCTCGCAGAAGTACAGGCCTTAATTCAGCAGTGTGAAAGTACTGGTACAAAGCCTCAAACAATTGAAAATAAAACGTTGTCGCGGATGTTGATTTCGGGACGTAAATAAATGTACGGGCTAAGAGTAGAGCGAGTTATTTATTAGAAACGTCTTAAAGAAAGTGGTCAAGGGTGATTGAGTTAATACGTTTTTGTGTCTTGGCCTCAGTTTTATCCGCAGTCGTGTTATAACCCCATAAGGCAAACGACAAGGTGACTGTAGTAAGGCGGTTGTTGGCAATCACATTCAGCAAGGTTGGCAGTCGATCTTCGACAAAATGAATGTTCTGCTGTGGGTTTTTTTCTAGCAGTTCATTCAGTACTGTTTCTTTACTCATTTGCCGGTCTAAGCCATAGATGTTATCGCTAGGCAAATCAATTTCATTAGCCGCCAGTATTTGGCTAACAAAGCGTTCTTGTTTTGTGGTGACAATAGTCCAAGGTTGGTGACTTAGGTTTTTTAATTTTTCACGTATTCCGGGAAAAAGTGGATTCATGGATACCCACTCGTCTAGATTGTTTTTAATCCAGTGGTCACGAATGTTCCCAAACAATTTTTTAAGGGCTTCGGGGTTTTGGCTAGATTCCACAAGGACTTGCCGTTTGAGGGTGTTGAAGTTGTTAATAATAGAATTAATGCTTTGACCTAGGTAAAGAAGACGCATAATTAAAATGGCCTCAAAGCCTGTTTCAATGACCGGGCGGGCCAAGCGAAATTGGTTTATTAATTCTGTGCTTGGAAGGGGGGTTTTCATATCAGGCCATATTTGTATGGCTGCTTTCCAGCCGGTTATACCGGTTTCAATAGCGCTGTCGCAGATGACACCATCAAAGTCGAGAGCATAGATAACAGATTTTTTCATAAGTTGTTCTCGTGAATGGTGGCCAGTAAAAACAGACGCTATTATATTTGAATTTAAATAATTTAATAGAATCAAATCAACGCATACTGTAGAATTATTCAGGCAATAAAGGGGGCGACATGGCTTCGACGTGGATAGCAAAACCTTGAGTGCATGCCGAGGACAGTACACCTCGTAAAATCTACTGAACTTAAAGTATTCGCAAATGACGAAAACTACTCAATGGCTTTAGCTGCGTAAAACCAGCACCATTCCTCTGACTGTGTGTGCTTATGCGGGCAGAGTTCTTCGGAACACTCAGAGGTCATCTCACATAAGATCGCGCCAAGGCTTCGTTCGTAGCTGGAAGCGTTAAACTTAATCGAAATCGCTGATAGTTTTCTTGGCCTGTCGGGTAGCTATGAGTTAAACAAAAGCACGGGATAAGCATGTAGACCTTATGGCGGAGTGTTTGCGGACGGGGGTTCGATTCCCCCCGCCTCCACCAAT
>MPSY01000163.1 GCA_001901525.1 Methylococcales bacterium OPU3_GD_OMZ
CAGAATACGCCTTCAAAACGACCTATAAATTAAACTTGCGGTATTCAACCCTGAAAAACAAAAACAGCGATTTTCATATTTCTTGTGTTCCCAACGCATCGATCAAGAACTAAATTATCTAGAATGTGCGCCAGATGCTCGTGCCTCGCGCCGGTTATGTTGGCGTTATGTGTTTTAAAAAAAATAATTTCATTTTTGACCTAGTGAATTAGAATGTGTAGAGTTCAACATTTCACCCATTAATTAGAGAATATATTATGAGTAAAGGTACAGTAAAGTGGTTCGATGCAGGTAAAGGTTTTGGTTTTATTACTCCAGAAGATGGTGGTAAAGATCTTTTCGTTCATCATTCAGAAATTCAAAGTGGTGGAGATTATGCATCTCTTAATGACGGCCAAGCGGTAGAATATGAAGTAGGCCAAGGCCAGAAAGGCCCTTGTGCTAACAAAGTTGTAGCAATTTAGTAAAAAACACATAACAACTCGCTTAACTTAACCGGCGCATAAAACGCACCGATCAAGTTAGCTCAAACGTTATAGAGCGACCTAAAGTCCGCTGACGCCCGAAGCAAACATACGGCACGTTCCGAATTCAGTAGCCCTTGTTCCATTAACAAGGAAATGCCACTTTGTTGCTGATTCCGTCTATTCCCTTGGTGGGTATTGCTAGTTAACTAAAGTGATTTTTGCGCTATTTTGACTCACAAAATAAAGGCCATCGAAAAAAACTCGATGGCCATCCCGTGCTTAATTACCTAAAACATTGGCTGTGGATTTCTTAGCTGCCTTTGCGGCTTTCTTCTCTTTTGCCGTTAAAAGCGGTTTCTTTTTAGTATTCTTTTTACTGTCTCGTCCTTTACTCATGATACTCTCCTGTTGAGGTCACCTCTTAAACCTAAAGTCAGTTTGAGCCAACCTATGGACTGTGATAACGCAACGACCTTCATTTAAGCGGCCAAGTCAATGCGTAGCAATGTCAGTATGGCCCTATGGGCTATCAAATGATAGGATTAGCTGCTCGTTATGCGCAATAATGTCTATCATTGGCACATACTATACATATCACGAAGATTCAAAGTATTACATGTTGCCCTATAACAAGGCGTTCAGTTTGACGCCAAAAAGCGGTGCAAATTAACTTAATGTTAGGAACTCGAGCTACCCAGTCTATGGAAAAATTAGTTGTACTCGTTGATGTGCAGAATATTTATTACACGACAAAGCAATCTTATGATTGTCATTTTGATTACAATAAGTTTTGGGTGAAAGCCACTTCAAATAGGAAGGTAATAAAAGCGATTGCTTACGCCATAGAGCGCGATGATGAAAAACAAAGACAGTTTCAAAATATACTTAGAGCGATCGGTTTTGAGGTAAAACTTAAGCCATTTATCCAAAGGGTTGATGGGTCAGCAAAAGGCGATTGGGATGTCGGCATAACTCTCGATGCTATAGAGTACGCCAAAGATGCAGATGTGGTTGTGTTAGCATCAGGTGATGGGGATTTTGAGTTGCTGGTTGAGAAAATCCGTAACGATTTAAATGCGATAGTAGAGGTCTATGGTGTACCTAAGTTTACATCTACTTCACTAATTAGTTCAGCATCAAAATACATTCCAATTAATAAGAATCTTTTATTAAATACTTCGAAAAGATAATCAAAAATTCCTAACAAGCGCATACAACCGGATCAAAATGTTTGCTGATGCGGTACGTTAGGCTCGCAGATTAACACCATTCACGGGTAACTGCCTCAAATGTGTTAGATTTACTATGCTGATGCTTCTGGGACTTACTGACAACCGCTGGACCACCTTGGCCAGCTGTTTTTTAGCCTCATCTCGACGATCTCGAGCGTCTTTTAAGCAAATGACAGGATAAACACCCATGATACGGGTAACTTTAAACGCCACAAATCGTTTCACATTAGCCGAGTGTTTCTTTATCATACCAACAACTCTCCGCTAAAACATACAAACAGAAAGGTCAGCGCTATGACCGAGGTCATTTAGTTCCGGCTAATCATTTGGATTACTCAAAAGCAGCTATCAGACAATCCAATTTCATGACCAATATTCTGCCACAGGCGGCTAGTATGAATCGTGGTGCTTGGCTACTGACTGAGGAAATGACCGAATGTTATTGTGATATTAATGAACTGCTGATTATTGGTGTTCTATGGGGCAATAATCCAAAGGATGATTTTTTTACCGAAGCTCATGGAATTAAAACACCTGATTTATTTTGGAAAGTGATCATTCGTAATGACCGAGCCATTGCATGGATTATTCCAAATAGTGCTGATGCTAAAA
>MPSY01000164.1 GCA_001901525.1 Methylococcales bacterium OPU3_GD_OMZ
GTCTACGCTTTGCTTGATTGCCAGCGTCACCAAGCCATTAGCATTAACACGGGGTTTCACATTCAACACCACGCCGGTTTCGCGCATTTGAATAGCACTGGTTTGAATCGGGTCAGAACCGCCACTGGTATTAGTCGACTCCGAGGTACGGATCGGCACTTGATCTCCGACCTGTATTAACGCCTCCTGATTATTTAACACCATCAGTGAGGGGGTCGAGATGACATTAATTTTATTGTCTGTGGCTGCGGCATTCAACACCGCTTTAATATTACCGCTGGCAAAGGCATAGCCAAAACCACCGGTCGCCGCCCCAACCGCTAAGGCCGATGCACTTTGTAACAAACTGTCGCCAGAACCATTTAAAGCCGTGACGTTCTGATCATTTAAATGACTAAAATACCAACGCACACCGTATTTCAGATCGTCGGTTAAACTCACCGAGACGATCGTTGCATCGATCATGACTTGCAAGGGCATGACATCTAATTGTTTTAATACCTTTTTAACCACCTGATAATCTTGGGTACTGGCCGTCACGATCAAACTGTTGGTCGACTCATCGGCAATAATATTGATCGCCCCTTGTTGCGAGGCTATTTGACTCACCGGTTTTGATCTCTTAGTCACCGATTTCTCTGGTTGTTTACGATTGGTAACCCGTACTAAATTAGCGTTTGTGCCGCCGTTATTTAAAGACGATTGGCCGGTAAAAATATTCGTTAATGTTTCAGCCAGCTTAACCGCATCAATATGTTGTACGCGATAGACATTAACCCCGCCTGAGGTGGTACTACTACTTTGGTCTAGTCTTAAAACCCAGTCTTCGGTATTTTTTAGGTATTGCGGCTGCCGGGTAATCGCTAAGACAGCATTTAAGCGCTCAATACTTAAAAACTGTAACGCACCACGATCGCCTTCTCCCGCTTTCAACCCAAACACCTGATACAATTCCTCGATCATTTTTTCAGGGTCAACATAGACCAAAGGAAACAACGCAAACGATTTCCCCTGCATCAGGTGCACATCAAATAAACGCACCATCTCCAACGCTCTGGCTATTTGAAAAGAAGGCCCTGAAACCAGTACTAGGTTTTTAGCCTGATCAACATACAAATCCTTACCGCCGGCAAACAACGGCTTGATAACCTCGACAATTTGGGCTGCCTCGGTGTATTGAATCGGAATAATTTTCATGTGATGCGTCCCTGACAACGACTCTTGGCCCAAAATCGCTGTTCGCCCGACTGACTCACTGCTCGGTAATACTTGATACAAACCCTTTTCTTTAATTAACACCGCCTTATTCATGGCTAACACCATTTCCAGCACCGATAATAAATCTTCTTTATTAATCAACTGCGTGGTTTGTAAATTAACCGTCCCTTTCACCTGAGGGCTAAGCGTAAAATTTACCGCCAACATCTCTTCTAAAACAATCTGTACAAATTCTTTTAAATCCGCTTGTTCAAAATTTAACCGAAATTGCTCTGACGCTTTATTTTTAACGTCATCGCTCATTAACTCAGGCTGTTTATGGGTGCTTTGGGTTAAAAAATATTGATACGGTTTTTTCTGTATTGCAGGGGACTCAGGCGTGATTAATTTTGTATTTGCCAAGGTACTTGGGTTTTCTTTTGGCTCCTGGTTGCCCGGTATAAGACTGAGCATTTGCATAGGTTTTGGACCCAGCATCTCACAACCGGTCAAACTAAATAACACGGTTAAAACAGATAATCTTTTTAGAAGAAAGTTTTCCATATCCATTGATCTATGAGTGATAATCTTAAATTATGCCAGTCGTTATAACCGTATTCGCACCAACAAAAAACACCTTTTGTATGGGTTGTTAGATCGTTAACATACGGAACTAAAAACCTAAAAAAACACTACGATTTATGGTTACTTAACCTAGTTGATAAAACAGTTATTGCTAGCGTAATTGGCAAAAAATTAAGCCCACAAAACAAGTGAGAAGAACGTAGTTGACTATCGATTCACCCGGCCTAAATCGAGGCTTAACGTTGTGGACGATGGGTTCTTTTTTTCGCTGTGATTTTTTTAGGGTCGAATAGATCAAGCGTTTTTATAACCCCCGCTTTCCTTAAATAAAGCTTTTGCGCTGTGATCTTCTCAATCGTCCAATGACCTAATTTATCACCCACCACTTTCTTAACCACCTCACGCTTGGCACTACTAGTTACCAACATGGCTTTGACAACCGTGCCATCATGATAAATACCCTTCAAATTCCATGAAAAAGAACCGCTCACGGGTCCCTCTGCAGCCGTTAAAATATCTACCAC
>MPSY01000037.1:0-13610 GCA_001901525.1 Methylococcales bacterium OPU3_GD_OMZ
CATCAAAACCTACTATCAAAAAGCACGCTTCTAATACTTTATTTTTTTAATTTATTATTGATGGTGTTATGAAACTAATAAAACGCGACACTAAAAAATCAACGACACCCTCACCATCATCCACTGAAAGCCCTCTGCTTGACCGCCGCACGTTCCTACAGCGCTCTGGTCTGGCCGTTGGAGGCGCCGCTATTAGCAGCGCATTTCCTCTAACACTGATGCAAGAAGCTAACGCTAAAACAAAAGTTATAGCAGCAAAAGAAAACACCCTAAAAAAAATACGTAGCGTCTGTACCCATTGCTCGGTGGGTTGTGGTGTTATAGCTGAAGTACAAAATGGTATTTGGATCGGCCAGGAACCGGCTTTCGACCACCCTTTTAATTTAGGCGCACACTGCGCTAAAGGTGCCTCTGTCAGAGAACATGGCCACGGTGACCGACGACTCAAATACCCGATGAAAATGGTCGGTGGCGAGTGGCGCAAAGTTTCATGGGAAACGGCTATTGAAGAAATTGGCAACCAAATTCTATCGATTCGAAAACAATCAGGCCCCGACTCTACCTATTGGCTAGGCTCGTCCAAACACAACAACGAACAAGCCTACCTTTTTAGAAAATTTGCGGCCTTTTGGGGTTCCAACAACATTGACCATCAAGCCCGAATTTGTCACTCAACCACAGTTGCCGGCGTTGCAAATACCTGGGGTTATGGTGCCATGACCAATTCATTTAATGATATTCATAACGCAAAAGCCATTTTAATTATTGGCGGGAATCCGGCCGAAGCACACCCTATCTCCATGCAACATATTTTCAGGGCTAAAGAACGCGGCGCTCCCCTCATTGTTATTGATCCACGGTTTACCCGTACGGCCGCGCATGCCAACCAACATATTAAATTACGGCCGGGCACCGATGTCCCGCTTATTTGGGGTATCCTTTGGCATATCTTTGAAAATAAATGGGAAGATAATTCATTTATTGAACAGCGCGTTTATGGAATGGATGAAATTAGAAAAGAAGTCGCTCAATGGAATCCTAAACAAACCGAAGAAGTCACCGGTGCCCGAGAAGAAGAACTCTATCTCGTAGCCAAAACCATGGCACACAATAAACCGGGCACCTTTATCTGGTGTATGGGTGGAACGCAACACACCAACGGTAATAATAACACCCGTGCCTACTGTATTTTTCAACTGGCCCTTGGCAATATGGGCGTTGCAGGTGGTGGTACCAATATCTTTCGTGGCCATGATAATGTCCAAGGTGCTACTGACCTAGGTCCCAACACACACACCCTCCCTGGCTATTACGGTCTAAGCGAAGGCGCCTGGCGGCACTGGGCTAAAGTCTGGGATATTGATTACGACTGGCTGGCTAACCGCTTTGATTCGACCCCTTATGACGATGGAACAGGAATTAAAAAGCGCACGATGAACACCAGTGGCATTCCTGTTTCCCGGTGGATCGACGGTGTTCTCGAAGATAAAAATTTAATCGCCCAAAACGACAATCTACGGGCGATGATTTTTTGGGGGCATGCACCCAACAGCCAAACCCGTAATCCTGAAATGAAAGAGGCTATGGAAAAGTTGGATTTATTAGTCGTTATCGACCCATACCCCACCGTTGCGGCTGTTCTTCATAATCGATCAGAGAACACCTATCTACTGCCTGCCTGCACCCAATTTGAAACCTATGGTTCGGTGACTTCCTCCAACCGCTCTATTCAATGGCGTGACCAGATTATTGACCCGCTCTTTGAATCAAAACCTGATCATGAAATTTTATACCGGTTTGCCAAGAAATTTAATTTTTCTGAGCAAATGTTTAAACACATCACCGTTACCGACAATCAACCACTCATAGAAGATGTCACGCGCGAATTCAACAAAGGCACGTGGACCATCGGCTATACTGGACAAACTCCTGAACGATTAAAATTACACCAAAAAAACTGGCACACCTTCAACACAACTTCACTACTTGCCCAAGGCGGCGACTGCGACAACGAATATTTCGGATTACCTTGGCCCTGTTGGGGAACTGCCGACATGAAACACCCGGGCACACCGCTCTTATATGACACCAGCAAATCGGTCGCCGAAGGGGGGCTGACCTTCAGAGCCCGATTTGGCATCGAGCGTGATGGCGTTAGCTTACTGGCAAGCCAATCCTTCTCCAAGGACTCCGAAATCAAAAATGGCTATCCCGAATTTAGCGACCTGCTACTCAAGGAACTGGGCTGGTGGAATGAACTCAGCGACGAAGAAAAACAAAGCGCTGAAGGTAAAAACTGGAAAACTGATCTCTCCGGTGGTATTCAACGGGTTGCCATCAAACACGGCTGCGCCCCCTTCGGAAATGCTAAAGCCCGCTGTATTGTATGGCAATTTCCAGACCCCGTTCCCATTCATCGAGAACCCCTTTATACCAACCGCCGTGATATGGTTGAGCGCTTCCCGACTTATGATGATAGAAAATCATTCTATCGTTTACCGACGCGCTATGCATCCATCCAGAAAACTGATTTTAGCAAAGACTATCCACTCACCATGACAAGTGGCCGACTCGTAGAATATGAAGGCGGCGGCGAAGAAACTCGCTCCAACCCTTGGTTAGCTGAACTTCAACAGGAGATGTTTGCTGAAGTCAACCCAACTGACGCCAACAATGCCGGCGTTAAGCACCAAGAAGCTATTTGGGTTGAGGGACCTGAAGGCGGCCGCATCAAGGTTCAGGCCTTTATTACCGAACGTGTTCCCCGCGGCTTGATTTTCATGCCCTTCCATTTTGGCGGCCATTATCAAGGAGAGAATTTACAAAAAAAATACCCCACTGGTAGCGCTCCTTATGTTTTGGGTGAATCCTGTAATACGGTCTTTACTTACGGTTATGACTCGGTCACTGCTATGCAAGAAACTAAAGTTTCTCTTTGCCGCATTAAAAAAGCCACTTCAACCCTATGAGCATTACATTTTAATCTATGCAATACCTTTCTCTTAACAAGCAAAAGTTACGCTATGCTTTCTTAGTTACTCACAGGATGCTCTAACATGGCTCGAATGAAATTTCTTTGTGACGATGAGCGTTGTATTGAATGCAATGCCTGTGTAACCGCCTGCAAAAACGAACACGAAGTGCCTTGGGGTATTAACCGTCGACGCGTTGTAACCATAGATGATGGTCAACCCGGAGAAAAAAGCATTTCTGTTGCTTGCATGCACTGTACTGACGCCCCGTGTGCCGCAGTTTGTCCCGTAGATTGCTTTTACACAACCGAAGATGGCGTTGTCTTACATGACAAAGACCTATGTATCGGCTGTGGTTATTGTTTTTATGCCTGCCCCTTTGGTGCCCCCCAATTCCCACAAGACGGCCAGTTTGGCGCACGCGGAAAAATGGATAAGTGTACTTTTTGTGCGGGCGGGCCTGAACCTGATCACAGTGATGCTGAATTTAATAACTATGGCCGCAATCGATTGGCAGAAGGAAAACTCCCACTGTGTGCTGAAATGTGTTCAACCAAGTCTTTATTAGCCGGTGACGGCAATATCGTAGCTGACTTATTTCGAGAACGTGTCGTCCGTCGCCAATTTAATACCGAACAAACAGATACTGACAGCACCACTGGTGCTTGGGGCTGGAACACAGCCTATAAAAATGACTAAACCCCTGCACGCCACAATATGGCCAATAGGCTTAATCATCCTACTCGGGCTTCTAGGTTGCTCAGAGCAAAGCCCCATCACCTACCATGAGGCGCATTTATACAAAGGCAAAAAGGACTACCATAGTGCAAGAGAAAATACCTTAGATCATCGTTTCAAACAAACCCAAACAGACCGCTAAACAAGACTAAGACTGATGGCTAAATCACTTAAATCGCTTATCCTATTTCTCTCAATACTGCTTCTGGCTTTTACCCTATCAAGCGCTAATAGCGCCGAAGTTTCCGACTCGGACACCTGGCGTCAAATTCGCGAAGGCATTGCAGGTTATAGCGCCGTTAAAGGTCAAGAAACAGACGTGCTTATTCAAGGGTCCGGTCAAAATTGGCGCCAACTTCGCAATGACGTTATCGCCCGCTATCTCGGCATACTGGTCTCACTCACACTCCTGTTTTTTGGTGTATTTTATTTTTTTAGAGGCCCTATTAAACTCACTCAATCACGAACGGGAATAACCCTTTTACGCTGGTCAACTTTCGAACGTGTTATACATTGGTGTACCGCACTTGTTTTTATCTTATTGACCCTGACCGGCTTAATCATACTGTATGGCCGCAGCCTTCTGATACCCCTTATCGGCCATGAACTATTTTCCACCCTCGCCACGTATTCAAAACTAACCCATAACCTGTCAGGCCCTTTCTTTCTCATTGGATTACTTTTCATGTTTTTCATGTGGGTAAAAGACAATATTCCCAACCGCATTGATATTGCCTGGTTCAAGGCTTTTGGCGGTCTAATTGGCTCCCAACACCCTTCGGCTGAGCGCATGAATGCCGGGGAAAAAAGCTGGTTCTGGCTCTTAGCCTTCGCCGGTATTATCGTAAGTGCTACAGGCCTTATTTTGGATTTTGCTAATTTTGGTCAAGACCGATTTATTATGCAAGTCTGCCATCTTCTCCATACCTTATCTGCCTGCCTGTTAATGATCGGTGCGATCGGTCATATTTACATTGGTACACTGGGTACTGAAGGTGCCTTTGAAGGCATGAAAAATGGCCGCGTTGACTCGACCTGGGCGAAACAACATCACGACCTTTGGTACGATAAAATAAAAGAAAAAGAACCCGACTGAGTACTGCTGCCTACTAACTATTTATACTGATAAATTCATCTCCCGATTCAGTCAGTTTCATTTCTTTTACTTTATCTTTTAACGATTCATTTTCATTTTTTGATCCCAACTTAATCATCAATCGTACCTCATTAGTGGAATCCGCTAAGGCTAATGCATCTTCATAACTAATTTTATTATCACCATATAACTGAAATAATGCTTGGTCAAAGGTTTGCATTCCTTGCTCCTTAGAACGTTTAATTAATTCCTTAATCTCATCAATACTACCCTTTGCAATAAGATCACTCATTAACGGTGTATTCAGCAATACCTCAACAGCCGGATACACCCCTTTACCTTCTTTTCGCTTCACTAACTGCTGGGCGACAATCCCTTTTAAATTCAACGATAATTCTTTTAAAACTTGCCCGTGCAATTCTTCCGGAAAAAAACTCAAGACCCGATCCAAGGTTTGATTAGCATTATTTGCATGTAACGTAGCCAAACATAAATGCCCTGTTTCAGCAAAAGCCAACGCATGCTGCATGGTTTCCCGCGTTCTTATCTCACCAATTAAAATTACATCCGGTGCCTGCCGCAGGGTATTTTTTAAGGCAACTTCAAAAGATTGGGTGTCAATCCCAACTTCACGCTGCGTAATAATACTTTTTTGATGGCTATGTACAAACTCAATGGGGTCTTCAATGGTAATAATATGGCCACTTACATTCTGATTACGGTATTTAATCATTGCCGCCAGTGTTGTCGACTTCCCCGACCCTGTACCCCCTACCACCAAAACCAACCCTCTATTTTCCATAATTAACTGCGGCAAGTAAGTGGGTAAATTTAAATCTGACAAATCAGGAATTTTCGACTCAATCCGTCTAATCACCATTCCGGCCTGACCTTGCTGCATAAAAGCACTAACCCTAAAACGCGCCAATCCCGCAACAGAAAATGCAAAATTGCATTCTCCTGTACGCTCAAATTCAAGCCGTTGATTATCATCCATCAAACTTTCAACCCAACCCATAGTCATTTCAGACTGGAAATTATCGGATGATAGGTCAACTAGTTCATTTTCTACTTTTATGGACGGCGGACGCCCCGCTGTAACAAAAAAATCAGATGCCTTTTTTTCCACCATTATTTCGAGGAATTTTTTAAAATCCTGACTCATATAGCCACCCTTCTTAACCGAACAATTTCTTATTAACGGCCTTTGTTAACGCAACGTTGGTTGTTACCTTACCGTCAGCCACCAACTCTTTTAAATTTTGATCTAAAGTCCACATACCCTCCTTTTTACCGGTTTGTATCGCCGAGTACATTTGTGCTACTTTTGCCTCTCTGATCAGGTTCCTAATTGCAGCCGTCCCTATCATGACCTCATGGGCTGCAATACGGCCACCGCCAATTTTCTTTAGCAAGGTCTGGGAGATAACGGCCTGGAGAGATTCTGACAGCATTGCCCTGACCATGTCTTTTTCAGCAGCAGGAAATACATCAATGATCCGGTCAATTGTTTTAGCGGCCGATGTGGTATGTAAGGTTGCAAATACAAGGTGCCCTGTTTCTGCTGCCGTCATTGCCAGCCGAATCGTCTCTAAATCTCTTAATTCACCGACCAAAATTACATCAGGGTCTTCACGCAATGCTGATCTTAGAGCCTCTTGAAAACCCAAGGTATTACGGTGGACTTCCCGTTGATTAATCAGTGATTTCTGGCTCACATGCACAAATTCAATCGGATCTTCAATTGATAAAATATGCGTATAGGCATTGACGTTAATTTGATTCACCATAGCCGCCAATGTTGTTGACTTTCCTGATCCTGTAGGACCTGTTACCAACACTAAACCTCGTGCTTTGTTGGTTAGTTCTTCGAAAATAGGCGGTGCATTCAAGGCTTCCAAACTCAATACCTCTGAAGGAATCGTTCTAAATACCGCTGCTGCACCACGATTCTGATTAAACGCGTTGACTCTAAATCGTGCAATACCGGGAAGTTCAAATGAAAAATCTGTTTCCATAAATTGTTCATAATCGCGGCGCTGCCGATCTGTCATAATGTCATAAATTAACCCATGAACCTTTTTATGATCCAGACTAGGTAAATCTATTCGACGTATATCACCATCAACTCTGATCATAGGCGGCAAACCCGATGAAAGATGTAAATCAGAGGCTTTTTGTTGCACTGAAAAAGTTAATAATTCAGAAAGTTCCATGAAACGCACCACCCCTTAAAAGAAATACACCTTTCAAATCTAGTTGACGGTTTTTTTTTTAACAGGACTGGTGTTTAATGAAAGACCTATTTATTATTTTTACCTTTATGAATCCCTATAGTGATCGCATTACCCAGATACAACAAACCATTGCACAAGCAAACCTATGCAGCCCTCACCCAGAGACAGCAGTCCGTTTACTGGCTGTCAGTAAAACAAAACCAAGCCGTGATATTTGCTTTGCTTATCAGGCCGGACTTCGTCATTTTGGAGAGAGTTACTTACAAGAAGCGCTTAGCAAACAGAAAAAACTCGCCCACTTTGCTATCACTTGGCATTTTATTGGCCCTATTCAATCAAATAAAACCCGTGCCATCGCTAATAATTTTTCATGGGTACACAGCGTTGATCGCGTAAAAATAGCTAAACGTTTAAATGAACAGCGCACACCCACCCTTCCCCCACTCAACATCTTTTTACAAGTTAACATCAGTGGTGAAGCGAGCAAATCAGGGGTTACCCTTGAGCAATTACCCCCCTTAGTCTCTGAAATTAAACAATTTAAAAACCTGTTACTTAGAGGCATTATGGCTGTTCCTGAAAAACAAGCCGACTTTGAAACGCAATGCCGACCTTATCGTGATATTTACCAAACGGTACAGAGGTTAGAAGATCCTACTTTAAATCATTTCTCCTTTGGGATGAGCGGAGATATTAAGGCCGCCGTCCACGAAGGCGCAACTATAGTACGTGTCGGCACGGCATTATTCGGCCAGCGTAACTACTAATATTCAGAACAAAAAAAAACGGATTAGCTCACTCAGCCTAATCCGTTTTTAAACCAACATAATGCTTTATTTAAAACATTACGTTGCCTCACGACTCCGTGTTAAAGAGTCGTCATCATCTTTTTTCGATCCTATTAATTGCTTATAAAAAGGCCATATAGAAACATGAAGTTGTGCTCTGATCGGTGTTTTAATAACCGATACACATAAAGCTATCGAAAATAAGCACCAAACCGCTGCATATTCATTAGGATCAGATGTTGTTGCCAACGAAATGATAGGGCCTGCAAACAGATGAAACGTTACAAAACGCCAAGAACCATATAAAAACGGCAATAAGAAACCACCGACAATATAGCCGACCCCATGTAAACCACGGGTATTAGCGATTCCATAAGCCATAGGATCTGACCAAATATCGTTCAAAGGCATCATCCATGCAATATGCCAATCGCCTGATACTGAACAAAGCTCCGGTCCGCAGAAAACCTCCAATCCGTAATCACAAGCACCGGTATTTGCAAACGGATACATCTTAACGACCATCATCAATGCCGTAACGGCACAAACCGCATAAACGTAAACGAAAATTTTCTCTTTAACTTCTTTAGGAATAAAGTACATTGCAATCATATTAACGAAGAACGGCTGAAAGGCTATATGAACATAGCCAAACAGCGTTAATATCTGATTATTGAGATTCCCGCATAAATCAATATACACATACGTAAACGCTTGCAACAATTCCATTAATGCAAAATAAACTAACGGAATATATAATTCTTTTGATTCACCTTTTTTCGCAACATATACCGCTGTCCCGAGACCAATTGTCGCTAAGACTGCTGATGCTTCACCACTCCAACACATTTCTCATACCTCTTCTAAGATGCTATTCTTAACCTTAGCCAATCAAGCCTGATGGTCTAATTAAGCAATAAAACTCGTCATTATACCCTAAAAAAATAAATTTCTAGCAACAACATGCTTTCAAGTGATCCAAAAAAACACATTCTCTCCAATACCCGACTTTCTTTTAGCATCTACTGCATTGCAATATCCTGCCGTACCCAACAAACCTTCACCTTATTTAAACTACTCTCACGCTACTAATGACTAACGCCTTGTTACAACTTCACCCCTCCCCGCACCAAGAAGTTCCTTTGCAAGGTCTCTACTTACAACAAAAACTACATCAACTGGGCAATTCTGGCACACCCTTTGTTTACGCCAACTTCCTTTCCAGCCTTGACGGCCGGATTGCACTGACCAATCCGGTCACTGGACAATCAACAACGCCTGAGGCATTAACCACACCCAGCGATTTCAGATTATTTTTAGAACTGCACGCCCAAGCGGATTGTTTAATCACCCACGGCGGATACATGCGTGCATTAGCAGAAAAACGTCTGGGTAATATTCTTACCCTCAACACCCGCAGTGAACATGCTGACTTAATCCATTGGCGTCAAGAAAATAAACTCCCAAAACAACCCGCTCTGGTTATTGCCAGTGCCAGCCTTGACTTCCCCATTCCTAAAGAACTTGAATCACGGAAAGAGTCTATTTTTATTGCAACCGGAAGAAATGCGCCTCCTGAGCGACTCAAGGCGTGGCAGAAAAAAGGCTTTCAAGTTTTAATAACCGGCACCAATAAATTGGTTGAAGGCAAACCTCTTACCGAGAAACTCAGCCGACGGGGTTATAAAAGCATTTATTTAATTGCAGGTCCCATGATACTGCACACCATGTTAGAAGACCGGCAACTATCTCGCCTCTACCATACCCAGTCACAGCAACTGTTAGGTGGCAACGACTTCCATACTCTAGTATCAGGAAAACCCTTTAAAAACTCGTTAAATTTAAAACTATCAACACTCTATTATGAAGCCGCCAACAATCACACCAGCGGGCAATTCTTTTTCCAGTACAACATTTAACCCGTTTCATTCAGCCTTCACGCCGAACTAGCAATGTCAACTATTACGCTGCCCTACTCTTTTAAGAAGTTCTTCCGCAGACTCTTTACGTTCAGAGTATCGATCCAGAAAATAATCCTGTTTATCACGTAAAAGCAAGGTGAATTTAACCAACTCCTCCATAACATCAACCACACGGTCGTATAACGCTGAAGGTTTCATTCGATCATCATCATCAAACTCAAGCCAGGCCTTAGGCACTGAAGACTGATTAGGAATAGTTACCATACGCATCCAACGTCCCAAAACACGCATTTGATTCACTGCATTAAATGATTGCGACCCGCCACACACCTGCATAACGGCTAATGTTTTACCCTGAGTAGGTCTTACAGCCCCAATCGCCAACGGCACCCAATCAATCTGAGATTTCATCACACCGGTCATCGCACCATGGCGCTCCGGTGAGCACCACACCATGCCTTCACTCCATGCCACTAAATCACGCAACTCCTGAACTTTAGGGTGATCCGCATCGGTATCATCGGGTAATGGCAATCCTGCCGGATCAAAAGTTTTCGTTTCCGCACCAAAGTAATCCAGCAACCTCGCCGCTTCTTCTGTTAGCAATCGACTGAAAGAACGTTCTCGCAGTGAACCGTACAATAATAATATTTTCGGTTTATGGTTACTTTCTGACGACGGAAAAAGTTTATCTCTATCAATCAGATTTAATAATTCAGGGTCAATATTGGGTAAATCTTTCATAATCATTTTTTCTAGAAAAAAAGTCTAACAATAATTCGCTTTAACCCAATGCGCAAGTTTTCTAAAACAGACTTGGTTAAAAATAACCAGAAATCGTGTTTTTAACTAAAAATGCGTATAATGCACGACTTGCTCAGGAGAGATGGCCGAGTGGCCGAAGGCGCACGCCTGGAAAGTGTGTATACGGCAACGTATCGAGGGTTCGAATCCCTCTCTCTCCGCCATTTTTAAAAATAACGTTTTTTCAACTGAGAATTACTTGCGCTAGATTCTTAACCCGGTTGAACAAAAAAGCGACGTTTGGTCATATCAACTAAGCGTAAAACATGCGGCGCCCCATAAATAGCAGCGGCATCAATCAAACAATACAAGGCCGCAACACCACTGGGTGGATTACCACCGGGCCAGCCAAACAATGGATCTAACTCAGCCCAATACCAAACACCGTAAGCCGTGCCAATCAGTTCCAGCCATGTGGTAATAAAAAAAGCACCTAAATACAATAAGGGCGAACGCCCTTTGAACATAAAAACAATAAAAACGCAGTACAACAAGGCCCCCGCTACATCCCCTCGTTCTGCGAGCGTAATACCCCACAACGACCAAAGACCACAACTGACAAAGACTAAGTAAGTAATTTCTTTTGCGTAGCGTAAAAACAAGCCTGACCTTGCCATCGCAACAGAACTCAAATAAACCATTCCATGTCCCGGCGGCACATACGCGGGCACATTCTCAAAACGATAGGTATAGCCGCCCAAATAAATAGAGGCAATATGCTCACCAATAGTTGCAA
Organism: Methylococcales bacterium OPU3_GD_OMZ; assembly: GCA_001901525.1. Classification (GTDB taxonomy): domain Bacteria; phylum Pseudomonadota; class Gammaproteobacteria; order Methylococcales; family Methylomonadaceae; genus OPU3-GD-OMZ. The sequence goes on from MPSY01000037.1 coordinate 11,294, forward strand.
AAATAATGGCCACAACAATTTGGGCTCTAATATTGGCATCTTCACCTTTGAGTAAGCAAAGCAAAAAAAACCAAGCCAGCGCACCTAATTTATATTGCCACACCAAATCACCATCAGCATCAGAAGGTAAAGTTAGCGCCACACAAACAAACGTAAAAACGATAATAAAATAATCGCGAAACCGATGAACCGGCTCAACCGACTCCAATGAAAAATTTGTCCATAACATAAAGTCTATTTTACATTAAAAATTATCACAGTTCTCTAAGGCTTTCATTTTGAGCATTCTTAAACAACGCCGCCACTACGCTCAAATTAGGTCGCCCTACCGTCAAACCGATAAAAAAATTCAATCTTTGCTAGACTGTTACACTTAAATTAACTCAATCGTACCTGCTATGAAATTGCTAATTTCGGCTTTCCTATATCTTTTAATTCTCTCTTTTGCACACGCTCAGGAAATCACTATTCCTGATAGCATTAATCCGCCAGCAGATCATACCCTTATATTAATCACCCACGCTAAGGGCTACCAAATTTACCAGTGCCGTCTACAAGATGGACAATATCACTGGCAATTAACCGGCCCGGATGCAACACTGTTCAACGAACAAGGCACTCTTGTGGGTAGCCATTTTATCGGGCCCAAGTGGAAGTATCGTGACAACAGCATCGTCGCAGGACATCTCATCCAAAAATTCACAGCACCTCATCATTCAGCCGTTCCCTGGTTACTTGTTAAAGGGATAAACCATCAAGGCACGGGGCTTTTTAACACCGTTAGTTTTATCAATCGAATTAATACCCAAGGCGGGGTTAAACCGAGCACCGGTTGTAACAGTAACCATTTAGGCAGCGAGCGCGCTATCGCCTATCAAGCCGATTACCTGTTTTATTCAAAAAATAACGACTAGCAAGTACGCGAGAAAAAAGCGTTCATTCTAAGGGTATGTTTGCTTTCCCTCAGCAACCCTTAGTCATTATTCTCAGTCATTAATTCAAGCTCATCCCAGCGCGCGTAACTCACTTCGAGTTCGCCTTCTAGGCTTTCCAAAGCCTTCAGCGTCTGAGCAACGACATCGTGATCTTGCTGGTAAAACGTGGGCGCATTAATCTGATCATTCATCTCAGCCTGTTTTGCTTCCAACTGCTCAATAGTCGCCGGCAATTGCGCTAATTCCCTTTGGTCGTTATAGGATAACTTTTTCTTTTTTACGCTCTTTGGTTTTTCTTTTACACTTTTCTTCTCGGATTCAATTAACTCAGCAAGCTCGGCTTTATACTGTTGCCAATCGGCATAACCGCCCACGTATTCGTTCACCTGCCCCGAGCCTTCAAATACCATTACACTGGTCACCACATTGTCTAAAAATAACCGGTCATGACTCACTAACAACAAAGTCCCTTCATAGCTCACCAGTAAATCTTCCAACAATTCTAATGTTTCTAAATCAAGATCATTAGTGGGCTCATCCATCACCAATAAATTAGCCGGCTTGGTAAATAAACGCGCCAATAATAACCGGTTTTTTTCCCCACCGGAAAGACTTCTGATCGGCGATCTTGCGCGGTTGGCAGAAAATAGAAAGTCATTGAGATAAGACATGACATGACGTTTATTGCTGCCAATCATGACGTGATCATTACCGTCTGCAACCGCATCTGCCACCGTAATATTAGGGTCTAGCTGGTCACGCAACTGATCAAAATAGGCAACCTGTAACTTTGTACCGTGCTCAATATCCCCTTCATCGGGCTCCAGATCCTTCAACAACAACTGTAAAAAAGTCGTTTTTCCGGCACCGTTTGGACCGATGAGTCCTACCTTATCGCCGCGTTGAATGACGGTGGAAAAATTCGAAACAATCGGTTTATCGGGATAAGAAAAATGAATATCATCGGCAGTAATAACCTTCTTACCTGAACTTTCAGAACGCTCAATACCCAACTTAACATTGCCTTGCTGAACCCGTCGCTGACTGCGTTCTTTACGTAATTTTTTTAATGCACGCACACGCCCTTCATTGCGCGTTCGGCGGGCCTTAATACCTTGCCGGATCCAGACTTCTTCTTGTGCTAACTTCTTATCAAATAACGCATCCTGCGTCGCCTCCTCTTCTAGTGCGGCTGCTTTTCGCTTCAAATAATCCTGATAATTACCGGGCCATGAAACCAATTGCCCTCGATCCAGATCGACTATTCGAGTCGCCAGCTTTTGTAAAAAAGACCGGTCATGGGTTACAAATAATATCGCCCCATTAAAGTTCAACAATTGTTCTTCAAGCCATGCAATGCACTCTAAATCAAGATGATTAGT
>MPSY01000037.1:14009-16964 GCA_001901525.1 Methylococcales bacterium OPU3_GD_OMZ
AACCGTAATTCCGGCTTTAACCATAATTCGCCTTGATCCATGTGAACTTCACCCCCGATGATTTTCATCAGGGTTGATTTACCTTCACCATTACGCCCTAAAAGACCGACCCGCTCACCTTTAGTTAATTTAAATTCTGCATTATCCAATAACGCATGTGTACCAAAAGCAATCATTGCTTTTTTAAGTCTGACCAAAGGCATATTAGTTGTTTTCCTGTAAAAAAATTCTGAGTCGATCAAAGGCTTTTAAAGCACTCTGGCGCTGTTGACGCCGCATAGGCCCACCTACCTGATCGATAAAACTGACTGCTGTTGTCGCTGTAACGACTGCCGTATAAATAGCCACCCTCGGCGGTTGGCCGTCAACTTGCTTATTAAAACACAACTGCGCCAAGCCATAGTCTGACTTTGCCTTACGCCTAACCCTTTCTGCACTTTTCTCGGCCAATTGACACCACGCCTTACCGGTATCCTTTGCTAAATAGTCAATACCCACAAAATGAGCTAACTGCATAAAGTCTTGGCAGTACATCGCCGACAAGAGCCAGGACTGCCCCAAACATTGACTGGCCATCTCCCCTTGCGACAATGTCTCAAGCACTGCCAAAGTCAGTCCTTTATGCGTCAATTGCTCCCCAACCACGTCATAAATTGTTTGCTTATAGGAACGATCATCGGTCACTGAAAAAACACTTGCGCCCAGTTCTTTTTTAAAATCAGCTATTAATCCTTGCACACGACTCTTGGAAAAACCCGCATCAAACAATAATTTAATCTGATTGCCTTCTGGCGCTGTTAAAAAACCTAAACGCACGTCCTTAGGAATGGCAATCGCCTGAATCCGGTCTTGCAAATCAGATTCTCCCAAGCCTAAGGTGTTAATAATGACTAATGACTTTGGCTGCTGTGGAAAGCGCTGTAAAAAAGCCGGCCTAATTGCATGATTAAATATTTGCTTCATTTCATTCGGCACACCCGGCATAAAACCGAACCAACACCCCGCATATTCCAAAGAAAAACCCGGCGCCGTTCCCCACAAATTATCTAGCCGTATGGCGGTTGCGGGTAACAAGGCTTGCTTACGATTCGATACTGGCATCGGTTGACCGCGGTGTTCGAAAAAACCTTCAATTTGCGCTAATGCCGCTGTATCGAGCTGTAACGGAACAGCAAAGGCCTCGGCAACCGCTTCGGCAGTTAAATCATCAACCGTGGGCCCTAACCCGCCGGTACAAAGACAACCATCAGCGCGCGCAGCGATTTCTTTTAATACTGCAACCAAGTCACCCTTTTCATCCCCTACTGTGGTATGACGGGTAATCGTTAAACCCATTCGAACCAACTCATCAGATAACCAACCAGCATTGGTATCAATCACTTGACCGGTTAATAGTTCTTCGCCTTGCGATAAAATTTCAATTTTAATCATTTAACTTAACACTCCATACCACAGTGGCAAGGTCAATAAACTTAAAACCGTCGTGACCGTTACCGCCATGGCATAAAGCGGTGCATCCAAGCCATAACGGTCACACAAAACCAAACAAAGCACACCACTCGGCATCGCCACTTCAAGCACAGTGGCCACTTTAACCTCCGGGGCCATCACTAACCAGCCTGCCAACCCTAAGGCAACCAATGGCATCAGCGCCAATTTAACGCCGACCACTGGCCACAGCAACGACATTGCACGACGCCGAAATGACTGCCAATCCAAAGCCATCCCTAACGCAATTAACATTAACGGAATAACGCCATCAGACAATCGTTCTAGTGTCCCGTGAATAAATTCAGGCGGACTAATCTGCGCTGTATTTAAGATTAAAGCAACACCTGCAGCCCAAAAAGGTGGCGTATTAAAAACCGCTCCATTTATTTTCTCACCGCCTTCATCAGCACTGCCATAATAACGCGCAATCATAATCCCTACGGTATACAGCAGGGGTTGTCCTGAAAACAAATCCATCTGAATCGCAACCGACCGCGCCCAATCGCCCAACACCTGTTCTAATACCGGCAAACCTAAATACGTCACATTCGGAAAAGCGGTCACTAAAATTAAGGCCCCTTTTTGCGCACGCGTAATATTCAATCGCGACAAGACTAAGACCATCACCCCCATGCCGACAATAATCGATAAACTACCCACGGCAATGACTTTTAAGAATTGCCAGCCCATTTCCGCCTGCCACATCACCTCAATAATCATCGCCGGCAACAACAAATAATAAACCAACGAGGTTAAAACCCTTCTGACGGTACTGATTTCAAGATCTGCCGGTTCAAAATAACGCCAAGCCGCTCCACAAGCTATCAACAAGGTCATTTGAATAAGGGTTTGAACCATGGCTTTTTAACACATTAAAAAATGGTAATCGCATTCTACCATTCACCCACGTTTTAAGTTGCGGTAAGATATAAGGCTTTCTTGTTACTGGCTACATCTAAATGAATCAATCCTTACTGTCTACTAAACCCATCCCCCCTGAAGAGCGCTTAATCATGGCACTCGATGTCCCCAGCATCAGTGAAGCACAAGCCCTGGTTGAAGAACTCGGCGATTCCGTTGTTTTTTACAAAGTGGGCATGGAACTTTTTATGTCTGGCGATTATTTTGGCTTTATCGAATGGCTTAAAGAACAAGATAAAAAAATCTTTGTCGATTTAAAATTCTTCGATGTTCCTGCGACCGTTGGCCGTGCCATTAAGGCTTTAAGCCTACGCGGCGTTGATCTTGCCACCATTCATGGCAACGATGCGATTATGGAAGCTGCCGCCCGCGACAAAGGCGACCTTAAAGTTTTAGCCGTTACCGCTCTAACCAGCCTTGACCGTGGTGATTTAGATGACTTAGGGTTTCAGTGCGATATTAAAGACCTCGTGCTTTCAAGAGCACGCCGAGCCTTAGCCATCGGTTGCGACGGCATTGTCTCCTCCGGCCTTGAAGCACCAA
>MPSY01000165.1 GCA_001901525.1 Methylococcales bacterium OPU3_GD_OMZ
ACTACTGAAACACTGGACGCCAACGCATTCGGCGTTACCATCAGCTTCCCATTTTCGGTAATGTAGTGACCGTGCGGCGATGTATGCGGCCCTGTATTGATCGCACTCAATACAGAAGGTCTTTCCCCAGCAGAAAGTTTAACAACCGATTCTCCTGCATTGATCGCTACGTATAGTGAATCATCGGTGGGTCGTGTGAGAACATGTGAAGGCGATTCACCAACATCGACCGTGCTCAATACTTGACCCGTCTCCCGGTCGAAAGTGGTTAGCCTTTTGTCAAACCATTCGGTCTGATAGATATTTTTATATTGACTATCCGTCCACATATTATGAGGGTGGTTCATGTTGATATCCACGCCTTTGACCTTTTTCTTGATTGACCAGGTGGTTGCATCCACTTGTGTTGCCGAACCAGCCTTAGTCTTTCCGTCGATTATCTCAAATTGAGTATCCACCCATACTTCGCCTATTCCTGGGACTGCAGGATTGAACGCTTTATTGGGTGCAGAAAAACTAAGTGCTGATAAACTAATCGTGTTCCCAGCAAGATTTAGTGGAATATCCGGCAATGCCACATTCCAGGTGGGTTTGGAATAATCACGCCATAATGCGGGTGTGGTTGCTACAAAATAGGTTCGAAGCAGTTTCTTTGCAATATCACTCGTTGTTGGCACTTTGGCACCAGTGACCAATTGCATTTCAGAACCGATGTCCAAGCCTTCCGTCTTCGGATCATCAACCACTACGGCACCGAACACATACGGATGCACCTTACAAGTAAACACATATAAGCCAGGTTGATCAAAAGCGGTGGTTACGCTGACACTTGATGGTTTTTCCTGATCAACCGGAAAACCAGAAGCATTCGACGGCCACAACAGGCTTGTAATGGTATGTTCCGTTCGTGTCTCAGCCGTCATCTTCAGCATGACCGCTTGGCCCGGTTTAATCACTACCAGAGAATCGCCATCAATCGGATCTTTGAACCAATGACCCGGTTCGTCCGTTATTTCTAGGATTGCTGATGGCATAAGTCCTGGTTTGCTTAGGATGATATCCTCGGCTTTCGGTTTCGGACCTCCTTGTTGGCAACCAACCAAAAATGCTGCTAAACACAACAAAACACTCCTTGATCTTATTTTTATTTGCATGTCTATTAACCTCGTTTGTTAAAAAAACTACTCCAAAACTCGAAATTTCCCCATCATTCCGCTTTGCATATGCTGGAGAACATGACAGTGATAGTGCCATGCACCGGGTCCGACACCCTCACCCGCTTCAACCACGAAGGTCTTACGGGATATGGGACCTATATTAACGGTATCAACGACGCTACTGGTTCCGTGTTCGAGCCATCGATGACCGTGCAGATGGAAAGTATGAAAAGCGGTTCCTATACCAATGACATGAAACCGAATCAGTTCACCAAGGCGCGCGCCAATTGTTGGGTTGCTCCACAGGGGGATTTGCTGACCATCTAGGATATGATTGATCTCTGCCCCCCAAAATGTAGTCTCGTGCATCCAAAGTACGAACTCTCGCTTAACATCGTCTAGGTCCACGTCAACAATTTCACCATCGATCAATGCCGTAACTTCCATACTGCTCGGGTTGACAATGACCGCACCGTACAACCCTTTATCCTCAGCACCCAACATGGGGTTCCCGAACGTATGGTCGTGATAAGGCCAAGTTCCCGCGGTGCCAGACGCCGCTTCCCAGCGATAGGTATAAGGCTTGCCCGGAAAAGCGGCTGAATCGACTATTCCATTCATCGCTTTTACGGTTCCATCGTCTTTTATCTTGTAATGAACACCATGCACATGGAGGCTAACTGGCAGAGTAGAACCTTCGATGTCATGTTCTAGCGTGATTTCTGCAACATCGCCTTCGGTCATGATAATGGTTGGTCCAGGTACTGTTGGGCCTTGTGGATAACGATCGGTTACATCACGAATTCTCCCGTATTTAGACTTGATCTTGTGAGACGCCATCTGATAAGCCAACTGACCGGAAGGAAGATTCGATGCCTTCAAGGTGATCACATGCGTTTCTCCGCTCTTCATAGCCCAGACTTGGGAAGATTGAAGACAGTTGACCAAGCCAAACACCATCACAATGTACAACAACCAAAAACGTTTTTTTCGCACCTGTTTAGTCATAATTTAATTTCCCTATGCGTTGTTAATTTACGATATTTAACATCTCACACAAAACCTAATAGTTTCATAATACACCTCTAAAACACTTTTACAATATATATATGTTATATGT
>MPSY01000281.1 GCA_001901525.1 Methylococcales bacterium OPU3_GD_OMZ
GCGCAGGCCATTGCAACCATCATGCGTTCAGGGTTAACAGATCAGGAACTTCAACACTGTCGCGGTCTGCTGCAACTAACCTCTAAAAAATCACTCGATGTGGCACTTGAAGCCGTCATCAAACTATAGGAGCACTAACAGATGAATATAAATGTCAATGTAACGTTTAATGGCCTTGATGAATTAACGGACCTACTAACCAACCTGACCCAACAACTTCAAAAAGGGAAAATTACGCCCACCACGGACAGTAAAATTATTCCACCCGCCAAAACCCCACAGGAAAGTGAGATAGAAACCGTTACGGTGGATGATTTCCGTGAACTACTGACACAGGTGATTGATTGTGAGCAAAATGATAAGGCTAAAAAGATAATGGCGGTATACGGCGCCGAGCGTGTCAGTGACTTAACGGATGCTGATCGCTCAGAATGTGCCATTGCCTTACGGCAACTACTGAAAGATGAGTCACGCTAAACTTTCCCCCAGTGCCGCTGCAAGATGGCGGCAATGCCCTGCTTCACCCGAACTTGAGAGTGCCTACCCTGATATCCCCTCCAAGGCATCAAAAGAAGGGACTCTCGCCCACCTGCTACTTGAATCCTCATTATTAGTGGGACTACCCCCGGTTGAATTTATGACAACCGTCTCAACAAAGGGACCTTTTCAAAACGTACACGATGAAATGATCCGTCTGATTAATGATGTTTACCACGCA
>MPSY01000038.1 GCA_001901525.1 Methylococcales bacterium OPU3_GD_OMZ
TTTTAATTTAACGCCTAAACGATCAGCGATTAACGGGTACAAATTAGGTGCAAACTCCACCGTTCGTCGATCAATTTTCCGTAAAAAACCACGACTTAATAAAAAACCCACTGCGAACATTCGAGACCAATCTGAATAACGCCGAGCCTTTTCGATCGGGCTTTTTTCGATGATCATTTCTAACTCATCATTTTCATTAATCCTAAATTCGTTAAACTCACGTATACATTGAAAAACCAAGTCTTCTTCTTGTTCGGATAAGGGCGCGGGCGCTTTAAACTCAAGACGATAGGACAATAAAACCGTAAAAAAATCAACCATTGCAGCACACACTAAAGCAAAAACAGATAAGCCCCCCCACATGGCAAAAGAAGGCTTTACCCCCTGCGCATATTCCCCATAGGTCATTAACACGGGCGCTTGTGGAATTTCGTGACCCACTTGAAAAGCAATCTGATGAAAATTCAACTGCACAGCTTGCAAACTTGTCTGAACGGACTGATACCTTTTTTCCATTGCTGTCGACTGAACCAATCCTAAATAATTTAAATTAGACTGTACTTTCCTAATCCCCTCATTTAATAAAATAAAGGTTTCCTCTAATCGTTTATTTTCCTCACGCTTATTCTGGTAAAGTTCGTTAAAACGTTTCCAAAAAGGACCTTGACCCACTTGATTTTTATAATTTACCGATATTTCCGGGTGGGTACCAAAATACGCCGCTGAAACCTCTTTTGATGCCAGCTCTAATTCTGCACGTTTTTGTTCAAAAATCTCAGTCTTCAAACTTACGATACTATTAATATAGTCTTCAATTTGCTGACGCACTTCTATTAATCGATTATTCTGTATCGTTTCGCGCTCTGAGACTTCATAAAATTTAAAATACGAAAAGGAAATTGATGCCGCCAAAGAAATAATCAGTGACAATAATACTGAGAAATATCGGAAACGATTTGCGCGCCAATGAATCCCGGCTAACTCCAGCGAACAAATTACAATAATAGATTGAATGGCGATGGTTATCACCAAGGCGATCCAGGGAATAATAAAATGAGACATCCCGTAATACGTGGTGAACCCAGATGCGATACTTAACATCAAAACAATAGGAATTGTCCAGATTCTTAATGACGACACAAACAATGTCTGAATCTGATTAATAACCACGCCAAAAGTACTTTTATTTCTACTCAAAAGATCCCCCCGGAATATTAACTGACCCAATTATAACCGCTCCCAACAGGCAAGCAATACTGTTAACTAACAATAACAAGCTAAAACCTTTCCAAATCTTGATGCGATAGCTCCCCGTGGTGTACATGCATTGCTCCAAATTCTGCACATCGGCGTAACGAAGGCAGTCCTTTTCCTGGATTTAACAGACCTTTTTCATCAAAAGCAGCTTTAATCGCATGAAACTGATTGAGTGTTTCTGGTAAAAACTGAACGCACATATGGTTTATTTTCTCAATACCGACGCCGTGCTCACCGGTTATCGTGCCGCCCACGCGTATACTTAACAATAAAATATCGCCGCCCAGTCTTTCTGCCTTTTCAAAGTCCCCCGGCACATTGCCATCATAAAGAATTAAAGGGTGCAAATTACCATCTCCAGCGTGAAATACATTCGCAACGGGCAAACCATAATTTTCAGATAATTCGGCAATAGACCTTAATACGGCACCTAACTGATAACGCGGTATCGTGCCATCCATACAGTAATAATCCGGTGAAATCCGTCCTACTGCCGGGAAAGCCGCTTTTCGTCCCGCCCACATTTTATGCTGTTCTAGTTTATCGTGTGCTATTTCTACTGTTTGAGCCCCTAAACTCAATAATAACGGATAAACCTGTTCTAATTGTTCTGTGACTTGTTCAGCCGTCCCATCGATTTCACATAACAAAATAGCCTGTGCTGTGATGGGGTAACCGGCATGACAAAAATCTTCCGCCGCGCAAATAGCCGTATTGTCCATCATTTCTAATCCTGCTGGTATTAAGCCTGCTGCAATCACTCCGGCGACCGCTTTACCGGCAGTCTCAACACAGTCAAAGACCGCCATCATGACCAATGTTGACGGGACCAGCGGCAATAACTTAACAGAAACCTCAATTATAATCCCCAGCATGCCCTCAGAACCCGTCAAAATAGCTAAAAGATCATAACCCTCACTGTCAAAACCATGACCTCCTATCACAACCAATTCACCGGCCATCGTGAGTATTTTTAACCGTAAAATATTATGTGTTGTCAATCCGTATTTAAGGCAATGTACACCGCCTGAATTTTCTGCAACATTACCACCAATGGTGCAGGCAATTTGAGATGACGGATCCGGCGCATAATACAAACCCTCTGTCGCAACTTTTTTGGAGATGGCTAAATTTGTGACGCCCGGCTCAACGACTGCTAATAAATTATCACGATCAATAGCAAGAATTTTATTAAACTTCACCATCGAGATTAATACCCCATTATCTAAGGGCAGCGCCCCACCCGACAATCCGGTCCCTGCACCTCTGGCAACCACAGGTATGCCATAATCGTTACAGAGCCTTAAAATCCTTTGAATGGCTTCGATTGTTTCAGGGAGAACAACCACCCAAGGCAATGTCTGATAAGCCGCCAATCCATCACATTCATAGGGCTTAAGCGTTTCTGGCTCAAAAAGAATCGCATCCACGGGTAAAAAAAACCTCAGTTCTGCCAAAAATTCAGGTTTTTTTACACAATGGGAGATTCTCTCAGCAGGGTGAATTGGTGGTATCATAATTTCTTTTACAGAGGCAAACCATGTATTGTGTCAAAACTCAATCTACCATAGAAGACACGATTAAAAAATCACATTTCATTGGAATTATTGCACCCTGTCATTCAATTGCTGAAATCAACCAACAGTACCAAACGATTCAGCAACAACACCCCAATGCAAGCCATATTGCCTTTGCCTACCATCTGAAAAATAACAATCAAATATTAATTCGCTGTAATGATGCAGGCGAACCCAATGGCACAGCAGGAAAACCCATATTAAATCACCTTGAAGGCAATCAACTGATCAATGTAATCATTTTAGTGGTCCGTTATTTTGGCGGTATTAAATTAGGTGCCGGCGGGCTAAGCCGTGCCTATGGAAACCTAGCAAAAGGTGCCATTGCTAACGCACATTTAATTGAATTTATTGACTATGAAGTATTAACGTTCACACTGTCCTACGGGCAGCTCACTAACTTTGAATACCACCTAAAGCAATTTAACGGAACCATTTTAGAACAATTATTTACCGAAATAATCACCCTCAAAATCAGGCTACCATCAATACACCGCCAAGAATTTCAAACTTTATTTTCTTAAACGGCCTTGTTTAAAAATTAACCCACGTTTTATCAATACAGTTTTTTATTTTTATAGGATAATGCCCTCCATTTCACAAAAACCTAAATCACAATGGAAGATTGTCACCCTGAGCAACGCTGGATCAGCCATGCCGAACCCGAACTCGGGCTTGGTATTATTCTTGAAGTGACACCTCATCGTATTACCGTGTCATTCCTTGCTGCCCAAGAGCAACGCGTGTATGCCCGCCTCAATGCCCCGTTAACACGTGTCAAATACGCACCGGGGGATACCTTTAGTACAACAGAAAAGCAATCACTTACCGTTCAAAAAGTTGAAACTATTGAGAACATACTGCATTACCAATGTCTAAACAACCAACAAAAAAGTGTCACCGTAAAAGAAAGCAGGCTCAGCCACTACTTACAATTTAACAAACCGCAAGACCGTCTATTTACCAATCAACTTGATACTGGAAAATGGTTTGAATTACGCTATGAAACGTTACGGCACAGCAATCGACTGCAACAGCTGAAGGCCCGCGGACTGATAGCCGGTCGCACCTCATTACTACCCCATCAACTCTACATAGCGCATGAAGTTGCAAATCGTGGTTGTTTTCGTATTATTCTTGCCGATGAAGTCGGTCTTGGGAAAACGATTGAAGCCGGGCTCATTCTTAATCACCGCGTCCTGACTGGCCGTTCGGGTCGAACCTTAGTGATAGTACCTGAACCCTTATTACATCAATGGCTGGTAGAAATGTTACGTCGTTTCAATCTTAAATTTAGCCTTTTTGATGAACAACGTTGCCTTGAATTTCCACATGAAAACCCATTCTTAACTGCACAATTAATTTTATGTAGCCCCCAGTTATTTACTGAAAACCCACAGCGTCAACAACAAGCACTGGCCGCTGACTGGCATACCCTGGTTGTTGATGAGGCACATCACTTGCACTGGAGTGAAACCGCGATCAGCCCTGAATACCAATTAGTCGACAAACTCAGCCAAAAAACGCCGAATATTTTGTTACTCACGGCCACACCTGAACAACTGGGCATTCAAAGTCACTTCGCTCAATTACGCCTTCTGGATCCGGACCGTTTTTTCTCACTGAATGAATTTATTCAAGAAAAACAATTCTTCCAACCTGTCGCCGATGCCGCAACACACTTACTTGAAGGAAAACAGCTACCGGAACACCTCATTCAAAAACTAACACCCTTATTAAAACAAGACCAAACAGAACAACTATTAGTAAAAGCAAATAACCATGATTCAATAGCCCAAGATGAGTTGCTCAACATCCTTTTAGACCACCACGGCACCAGTCGCATTTTATTTAGAAACTCACGCCATACTATCGGCGGCTTTCCTTTACGCCAGTGCCACCCCTATCCTCTGCATGCTAAGCCTGAACAACAGGCCTTCTTAAACGATCTGAGCCAAGAAAAGAACCCTTATTTTATCTGGCTCATTGATACACTCAGAACCCTTAGCACCGAAAAAGTACTACTCATCTGTCATCGTGCTGAAACGGCTATTGCGTTAGGGAATCAATTAAAAAACCGCAAAGGCATTAAGGTTGCTGTTTTTCATGAGCACCTCAGCATTATTGAGCGCGACCGGGCCGCGGCTTACTTCTCAGACCCTGAGAGCCCCGCTAATATTTTACTGTGTTCTGAAATTGGCAGTGAAGGCCGTAACTTCCAGTTTGCCAACCATTTAATCTTATTAGATTTACCTGATAACCCAGATTTACTGCAACAACGCATTGGTCGTTTAGACCGGATTGGACAGAAACATATTATTCAAATTCATATTCCCTACCTAATCCATAGCCGACAACATATTCTCTATCGCTGGTACAACGACGGTCTCAATGCCTTTGAACAGAACTGTTCGACCGGTGCACAACTCTTTCAACAGCTACAAAACAAACTCGAGGCCATTAACGACGCGTTTTCACCTGAAAAACTAGAACCATTAATTGATGAAACAAAGCAGTTACGAACAGCCATTGAGATTGAATCACAACAAGGGCGTGATCAGTTACTCGAAATTAATTCATGTCGAGATGACCAAGCACAGGCCATTGTTTCTGAGATTATCGCGTTAGAAAAACAAGACAATTTATGGCCTTTTATGGAGACTTTATTTGATTGTTATGGCGTTAATACCGAATTTCATTCACCGGATTGTTATATTATTACGCCCGGTAACCATTTGCGAATTGCCCATTTCCCTGAACTCCCCGAAGACGGCTTAACCGTTACCACCCAACGTGAACAGGCGTTAGTCCGTGAAGATAGGCAGTTTCTGAGTTGGGAACATCCCATGACCACTGCGGCGATGGATTTAGTCTTGTCAAGCAACACAGGTAATGCCACCATCAGTATTGTCAAACATCCCGCTTTATCTCCGAATCAGTTTTTAATTGAAACGCTCTTCATTATCGAATGCAGTGCTCCTAAAGAACTACAGATTGGTCGGTTTTTACCGCCGACACCGATCAGAATATTAATTGATCAAAAACAAAAAAATCTTTCCGAAAAAATACCGCACGCCAGTTTGTTCGAAACCGATCCGCCCGTTGAACCTACAAAGTTCAATGTATTTTTAAACAGTCAACGTAAATTAATTGAACACCTCATTCAACACGCTCATTCTGAAGCTGAACAACAACTACACGTGCACACCGAAAAAGCACATCAAGTCATGGCAAAAGAACTTAACAATGAAATAGACCGACTTATAAGACTACAACGTTCAAACCCCAGCATTAAACCTGAGGAAATCAATTATCTTACCGAAGCTAAAGCTTTTTCCGGTCAATGTATTCAATCGTCACAACTTAAATTAGATGCCATACGCTTATTAATCACTCAATAAGAATTGAACGACCTCATTCATTTAGCGCTTTTTAATAACCGCTAAAAACTCGATGATATTGTTATTTAATGTTGGAAGCCATTGACTATGGGGCTGTTGTCCCTCGCAATAATAGGTGCGTACATTTTGTGCACAATTAGGATAACTAATACAACCATCTGTTAGTTTTTCAGGAATAGGATCACAACGATTACAGCCTGCCCACCATCCTGACGACTCTACTCCAAACCCGGGAAAAAGACGATCATTAGCACTGTGAATAACCATTACGGATAACGGAGACGGACATACATGCTCGTACAGTTCACCAAAATTCAGGCCCGCAGCACTTGAAACAATCGCTGCCGGAATTGCATTATTATCAGACATAAAACCTAAAGCCATGGCTACGCTACCACCATCTGAATGACCCGAATAAAAAATACGTCCTTCATCTATACACCACTTCTTACTAATCATTCGGGGTATTTCCGCTAACTCAAGAGATGTCGTCGCCGATAGTGGCGGGTGATCAGCATAAGCCACAACAAATCCAGCCTGTGTTGCAGGAAAAGTCAACTCCGTTAAAACCTCAGTCTTTGAACGATTGGCTTTTGCTGGCGCAAAAACCATGAGCAATGGATGAGCAATCGTCGCATCATAATTTTCTGGTGTCCGAACATTAAATTTTATTCCACTAGGAGACTCTTCGCCATAAATGACTCCTTTATCACCTAAGCGTGAATTCGCACTACAATGCTTTACTTCTTTCCAATCCAGATAAGGGGCACTACCCAATTGAACCACATTATCAAATCTTGAATTAAATGAATAAGTCACGGCGATTAAAACAACGCACACCAGAAAAAACAAAAGAAAAATCTTAGTTTTCAAACTCAAAGATGAAAAAAGTATTTTAATCTCAGCCCCAGTCATTATCTAACCCTCCTGTATTAATTTAGAGGTCTTGCTCGGTAAATCTTATAGCCATATGCTAATGCTATCATCAGAACCATCAACATCAAGAAACGCAAACCAAACCCAGATTTGGGCTTAACATTAAAAGGCAAATGTGTATCTAAAGTTTTGCCTTTATGAAAGATTTTAATATGCGCCAGATACGCGCCTACCCCAAAGGTCGTTAAGTCAACATTTTTAGCAAAGGTACCTGAAAGATATTTCCCAGGCTGTTGATAGAAAACACGGGTTCCTTCAGGTTCTTTTGTTACTTCAAAAGCAATCGTAATCTGTCGTAATTTTTTGCCTTCGTAATCAAACACTAAATTTGTCAGTCCTAAATGAGGGATTTCTTGACAATATTGCTTGGATTTCGAAAATGTTGGTGTATAGGCGGTAAAGTGCATAGGCTCATAGCCCACTTGAATGCGACAAGGATCGCGCTGTTCATCTTGACTGCGGTGCGCAAAACTATTGCTTACCAAAGAAAAAAACAAAACAACAAAAAGGCTCACAGGTACTTTTAAAAAAAGACGATCACTGACGACTGACATAGTGCACTAACCTTAAAACCTAAATATAAAGCATTCTAGCTTACTCTCTGATTAAAAATAAACGCTTTTTTTATTTTTTAAAACGCTATTTTTAACCCATTCAAACGATGGGTACTTTATCAAGCCCATGCCTTGTTACACTGTCAATATATCGAAATAGGGTAACGAATCAGGGATAAGGTTTCGATGAAAAAAACCTCGCATAGCTATTTAAAAAAACCTTTAACGAGAATCTTCCTGATGTTTAGTCTTTATAAAATCCATGTGTGATATATGTAGTAAATCAGCAATTTTACGCACCAGATGCTCCTCATAAATGTCTAATTCACCATCGGAAAAAGCAACTTCCCATAACAATTGAATCAAAGTTATTTTTTGCGTATAAGAAAAGCCTCTATTAATTAACGACGTAAACTGATAATAATCGGTCGCCTGCGTTCTTTGCGCTGCTGCCAGTACCATTAAGGTATTTGCCGCATCATCTGAAAGCTCAAAATGTTCCTTAATACGACAGAGAATTACCGCGTTTTCTTCGGGACGTACTGCATCATCCATATGCATCATTTCTATTAATAATGCAGCACACGCAAGGTGCAGGTCAGCATCCGTAACTTGTACTGATTCACGCGGTGCTATATGTTGGTCAAAAAAGGACTTAATTTGATTTAACATGTTAATAACCCACCTTTCAAATCCGATAAACAAAACTTGGCTACCGTACGATGACACTGCAGAGCAATTTTTAATCTATTATTACTGCTAAGCCAGAGCCTTTTCCAGAAATATCGCTTCACCCAAAACAGGGTCAAGTTGATATCCGCTAAACCCTGCTTTACGATAAACTGCATACGCTGTCTCATTGCCAGATAAAACTTCTAACGTTAATTTACAATATCCACGCTCTATTGCTAATCGCTCAACACTTTCAAGTAACTGAGTCGCCAAACCTTGACCTCTAAAATCGGGGTGCACGACAAGGTCATGAATATTCAGTAACGGTTTACAGTGAAACGTTGAAAAACCTTCAAAACCAGTAATCAATCCGACAGGCGTTTGATTCAGAAAGGCCAAAATACTTAAAACATCTACACGTTGGGCCAGTTTCTTAACCAAATGTTGCTTGCTATATTCAGATAAACCTTGGCCACCGCCCATGGGATCAAGCGCATAGCCATCTAATAAGTCTATGAACGTTGATCCATGCTGGACATTTTCAAAATCAACAATGACCAATTGCAACATAATCTATCAATAATACCGGTTTATATCAGCATAAGAGACATACAATAATACACCGATAAAAATATAAATAAGCGGTGTTAAAAAAGGGCTGACTCCGGTGGCTACAATGGCCAGAAAAAATGAAAAAGCCAGTTGTTTTTGACAAACACCATAAAAAGCCTGTGTCATCGCTTTACCACGATGCTTTGCCTGGGACCAGTTTAGACCCTGACAAACCATCAGAGGATAACTAAACCAACTGACAAATGACGTTAACATCAAAATAAGAAAAATCAACGTCACAATAGCCGCGCGAAAAAGCCAACCTGAATATTCACGTATCCCTTGATTAATAATACTTTGATCAAATAATTGCCAATCAAAGAAAAAGGATATAATTTTCTCAGGCTCACCGCTATAAACATTAAAAACAACCCTAAAAACAAACCAACATAACATCAACATAACCGCCATAGAAAACGCGACCGGCGCATGTGTACGTGTCACATCCATTAATGTCTTTTTCGTTTCATCAGACTGCGGCTGATTTACATAGGCGGCTATCGAAACCGTCATCAAAAAACTAAATGCTGAAAATATAATACCCAGTGCTAATGAAATGCGTCCAACGGACAAGAGCACACTGACCAAGAGGAAATAATTTAACCAAACTCCCGGACGACACAGCAATAATTTCAAACCATCCTGAACCCAGTTCGAGAAAGTGACCTCGGATTCTGTCATCTTTATAAAGATCTAATTTTCTGTATACCCACAGAGGTGCGAATATCCTGCATAAAAGGGACACTCACCTCCCGTGCTCTTATTGCACCTTCTGTTAATGCCTGCTCTATCACATCCGGTGATTGAATAAGTTCATCATAGCGCTCTCTGGCCGGTGCAATCTGATCATTAATATATTCGAATAAATGTTTTTTCATTTCGCCCCAAGCAATTCCTTCTGCATAACGTACCCGCATGGCATCAAGTTCAGTGCTCGTCGCAAAGGCTTGATAAATACTAAATAAAGTACAGCTATCTGGGTCTTTAGGTTCGCCGGGCTCCAAAGAATTGGTTTTAATCTTATTAATCAATTTACGAAATTTCTTTTCCGGTGCAAACAGTGGAATCGTATTATTATAGCTTTTGCTCATCTTACGACCGTCTAACCCGGACAGTGTGGCGGCGTTATCATCGACCACAGCTTCAGGTAAAACAAAGTGCTCACCAAAGATATGATTAAACCGTCCGGCAATATCACGCGCCATTTCAATATGCTGTATTTGATCTTTACCAACCGGAACTTTATGGGCATTAAACATTAAAATATCTGCCGCCATTAAAACGGGATAACTAAAAAGCCCCATCGTTATCCCTTTATCAGGGTCAGCCCCCCCTTCTTGCTCATTTTCATCCACCGATGCTTTATAAGCATGCGCCCTGTTCATTAATCCTTTCGATGTCACACACGTCAACATCCAGGTTAATTCAAGAATCTCGGGAACGTCTGACTGGCGATAGAAAATGGCATTTGAAGTATCAAGACCTAAAGCCATCCAAGTAGCAGCAATTTCCAAACTCGATTGTCGAACGCGTTCCGGTTCATGGCATTTAATCAATGCATGATAATCTGCTAAAAAATAATAAGGAGCCACCTGTGCATCATTACTGGCAATAATCGCAGGTCTGATTGCCCCCACATAATTACCAAGATGCGGTGTTCCTGTCGTCGTAATCCCGGTTAGAACGGTTTGTTTACTCATGGGTCTAAAATCCAATTTAATACTAGCCAACGGCTAACTGATGAAAAAATGGCTCTGTCAGTGACAGTATCCGACACAAAGGGCTGGTTCTGTAATACCCAGAACCAGCCTCATTCAACACGATAATATGCCACAGTATGACTCGAATAGCCAGATTACCCCGTCACTCTACTTGGATTAAAGATCATCAAACGCAAAATATTTTTTTATAGTAAAATTCACACTCGCTAAAACGATTATGAGCCTGTAACTTTATTAACAACTAAGCCCACTAACCCATGTCTTTATTCTTTAAAAAACCATCTACTTCCATCCCGCTCTCCTATCGTTTTCTTGACTCTAATCAACACCATCAATCCCTCTGCACAACCCTGACCGATCATAAGTTAATATTCAAAACAAACTCGACCATTGAAGCCGGTTGGGTCATAGAAGTCACCTTAACGCCCCAACAGTTATCTGATGTTTCTTTTACTGCCTTAATCGAAGTAGAATCAAGCACACGCATAAGCCGCAAACATTTTGAAATTAATGCTATTATCGGCACCATTAAGGCGCAATAAAAAAACCTCAACTTCTTCGCTCAGAATCACCGGTTAACTGATTTATGTATTCAATTACCAAAGAAATCTATTTCTGCTACGGTCACCGATTAATGCACCACGCAGGTAAATGCCGACACCTTCATGGCCATAGTGTAAAAGCAGCCATTACCGTTGCCGCTCAAGAACTCAATAGACAAGGGATGGTCTGTGACTTTTCAGATATAAAAGCAAGTGCCAACGCCTTTATAGAAGAGCAGTTGGATCATAATTTTCTAGTTTATCAAGATGACCCTATCATTTCGTGGCTAACGCAAAATAACGAACGTTTCATGCCTTTAAATGAACACCCGACGGCCGAAGTTCTTGCTAAGATGATCTACCTATATATGAAAGATCAGGGCTTTGCAATAGAACAAGTAACACTTTGGGAAACAGATAGCTCCTACGCTTGCTACCGTGAACCCTAACAATGTCAAAATTAAACCTCATTAATAAATCATTTTGTTTGGAAAAAATTTGCGAGTCTAATTACCAGAAACTACTCACTCTAGTACCTCATATTACCCAAATAACAGAATCCGCAATTGGTGCGTCTAACGCGCCCTTAGAATTACATTTATCAGTCATTGACCGTGCGCCTTACACCTTAACCCTAGAACTCAGTCACTGTTTTGATCAACACCAGAAACACACCTTTGAACCTGCTATTAATATCAAAGTTTACTTGGATGCACAAATGGTTGAGGTGATCCGTCACCACGAACAATCCCATGTGTTTCAAGTCATTAAGAGTGCCCGACAATCCGTCGCTATCATGGACTACAAATGGTCTTTAAATTATTTTCTGGGGCAATGGCTCGATCATTGTTTAAAAAACAACTATCATTTTAATAATCCAACACAACTTACCAGCATTTAAATTAGGCTACCATTTCTCTCTGTAAGGCAGCCTTAACACAACGAATAATACCGTAACTATAGACACCATCCAATGCATCGTAAATACCTCGCAATGTCTGACTCTGCTGATCGGTAACATCTAAAATAGCTTGCTCGATAACACTAACCTCTTGTTTGGAAATAGACACTACTTCGGTCAATTCAACCTCCCCGGTAAGCAACCCTTCGGCCAGGTGTCCATAGACGGTATCCTGAGTTATCTGCCTTTTTTCTGAGATAGCCTCAATAACCAACCCCGCCTTGAACAAATCTAACGTTGTTATAACCGTTTCCGTCATCTGTTGATCATCTGATAATTTAACAAAGCGTTCAATAACTGCTAAAAATTGGTCCCCGTATAATCCCAACTTACGATCCCCAACACCGGATAACTGCCTGAATTGCTCCTTATTACTCGGCAACTGATCTTTCATTTGAACCAGTGTTGCATCATGAAAAATCTGATACGGCGGCACTTTCTGAAACGCTGCTATTTCCCAGCGCTTAGCACGTAAGGCATCCCAAAGCCGTTTTTCTCTACGCCCTGCCCCCCCCTTATTTAAAGTGTTCCCAACATAACGCTGCTTAACCGTATGTTCTTTTCGTAACACCAAAACGGTTTCACCCCGCAAAACAGGCCGGCATCGTTCAGTTAATTGATAACTCCCATGCCCTTCTAAATCGACTGTTATCAATCCTCTCGCCAAGAGTTGCCGGTATATTGATCGCCATTGACTCCGTGTTCTATCTACACCCAATCCAAAGACAGACTGTTTATCATGCCCAAAACTTTTAATTCTATCGTTTACTTTACCCCGAAGCACATCGACCAAGTACTCTACGCCAAAACGTTGCCCGGTACGATAAATACAAGAGAGCGCTTGTTGCCCGGCGACTGTACCATCCCACGTTTCAACTGGTTCTAAACAGGTATCACAATTATTACAGCCTACTTTGCCAACAGGTTCACCAAAATACGCTAATAAAACCATACGCCGGCACTCTATTTGCTCACACAATGCCAACATTGCATCGAGTTTTTGTCGTTCAACTTGCTTTTGCCTATCTCCCAGTGTCAATGACTGGTTTACCATCTGTCGTAAAGTCACCACATCTTGCAAGCCATAGACCATCCAAGCATTAGCAGGTAAACCGTCTCTCCCTGCCCGACCAGTTTCCTGATAATAAGACTCAATACTCTTAGGCAAATCAAGGTGCGCAACAAACCTAACATTTGGCTTATCAATGCCCATACCAAAGGCAATGGTTGCCACCATGATCAGCCCCTCTTCCCGCAAAAACCGTAATTGATTCGCTTGTCTGTCCTGAGGCAACATGCCCGCGTGATACGGTAATGCCGTGATACCCTGACTACTTAACCGACTTGCCGTTTTCTCAACCTTCTTTCTGGATAAACAATAAATAATACCGGAATCACCACGGTGCTCCTGCTGAATAAAAGTCAATAATTGTTCATGAGGCTGTTGCTTGTGCAAAATTCGATAGCGAATATTGGGACGATCAAAACCCGCCTTAAAAACCTGACCTTTATCTATCGCTAACCGGGTAATGATTTCCTGTTGAGTTCGGGGGTCCGCTGTAGCCGTCAAAGCCATAATCGGTACCTGCGGAAAATGCTGCGACAATACCGACAACTTTAAATAACTTTCCCGAAAATCATGCCCCCATTGTGATACACAATGCGCTTCATCGACAGCAAACAACGTTACCTTAACCGTCTTAAGAAAAGCCAGAAGCCGCCCTAACACAAGACGCTCCGGAGTAATATAAAGCAATTGCAATTCATTTCCTTGCAACAACGCTTCTACCGCCTTCGTTTCTGCCACTGTTTGCATAGAATTTAACGTTCCGGCCCTTACTCCGGCCTGATGTAATGCGCTAACCTGATCTTGCATCAAGGCAATTAACGGTGAAATAACGACACCCACACCACCGCTGACTAATGGAGGAATTTGATAACACAACGACTTCCCACCACCGGTAGGCATCAATACGAGGGAATTTTTACCCTGTAATGTATGAGCAATAATTGCTTCTTGCAATCCCCGAAAGCTGTCATAACCAAAGACAGTTTCAAGTACTAATCTCGCCTTTTCAAGATGATTATTATTTTCAGTCACATCAAGGTTTTTCTAATTGGCATTTCAATCTATAATGGCTCGCTATTATAACTGTATTGCACTGCATACAAGCGACCCCGACCATTTTTCACAAGGATCATGTTATTTTGGATAATCTCACGCTGAAACGTTTCAGCCAATTAATCGACAATGGCCAGGAAAAACTTATTATAGGCGGACTCACAGGCATTGAAAAAGAAAACCTGAGATTATCACAAGCGGGTTTTATTGCTCAAACCCCGCACCCAGAGAACTTTGGTGCGGCTCTGACTCACGCCAGCATCACCACAGATTATTCTGAGGCATTAATGGAGTTCATAACACCGCCTTTCTCCCAAACAACAGATTCGTTAAATTATCTTAATAAGATTCATCAATTTGTCTACGACCACCTTCCCGATGAATTTCTGCTTGCCGCCAGTATGCCCTGTGGCATCGATGGCGATCGCAGTATTCCTATCGCCCAATACGGCTCTTCTAATATCGGTCAGATGAAACATATCTATCGCCAAGGTCTTGGGCACCGCTACGGGAGAACCATGCAGGCTATAGCCGGTATCCATTTCAATTACTCCATCCCCGAACCACTGTGGCCGGCATTACAGACCCTAAATAAGAACCCACTCTCCGAACAAGACTTCATAGCCGAGCAATACTTTAATCTCATTAGAAACTTTTTGAATCAAGGCTGGCTGCTACTTTATTTATTTGGCGCATCACCGGCCATTTGCAAAAATTTCTTTAAAGACCGCCCTTTAATCGATAATATTTTTGAATCTTTTGATGACCATACCCTTTATCTGCCGTATGCAACGTCCCTTAGAATGAGTGACATTGGTTATAAGAGTAACAACCAAGCCAGTCTGGAAATTGATTACAACAGTTTATCAGGTTACGTCAATAGCCTAACCGCCGCCATTGAAACCCCGTATGCCGATTATAAAAAAATTGGCCTCAAAAATAACGGCGAATATCGTCAACTCAATACCAATATATTACAAATAGAAAATGAATTCTATAACACGATCCGTCCTAAGCAGATTAGTGCTTCTGGCGAAAAACCTACCTTAGCCCTACAACGTCGGGGTATTAAATACGTGGAAATTCGTTCACTGGACCTTGATATTTACCAACCAACCGGTATTGAAACGAATACCGCCCACTTTTTAGAAGCCTTTTTGCTGACCTGCTTATTTCAGGAAAGTCCCAAATGTAATAAAAACCAACAACACATTAATAACAATAACCTTTCAGCGGTTGCCCACGAAGGCCGTCGCCCTGACTTATTATTGGATCAGAACGACAAAAAGATAACCCTCAACGCTTGGGCACTTAACATACTTGAGAGCATGACACCTATCTGCCAAACCTTGGACCACGGACAAATAAACACCCCTTACCAAAAAGCCTTAAACCAACAAATAAACTGCATTCAAAACCCAGACCTGACTCCTTCGGCTAAAATATTAGCGGATATGCGTAGGACGCAACAACCCTTTGCACGGTTTGCTATTGAGCAATCACGCCGCCATGAACACTTTTACCGTAACCAACAGCTCAATAAAGAAGAATCCGACAGGTTCACTGAAATGTCAATCCAATCAAAAAAACGCTTAGCCGAAATTGAGACAAACGATCATATGAGTTTTGATGATTTTCTGGCACAATATTTCCAACAACAATAATTTATTAAACGTAATCATAATGACTGAAAATTCACTATCCACTTCGAAGTTACAATTAGAACTGGCTGATAAATCACCACGCGCTATTCTAAAAAGAGCATTCGAGGAATTTGATAATATCGCCTTATCATTTAGCGGTGCTGAAGATGTCGTGTTAATTGATATGGCATTGAATATTAAAAAAGATATTCAAGTATTTTCACTGGACACTGGCCGTCTACACCCAGAAACCTATCAGTTTATCGAGCAGGTCCGTAACCATTATAAAATTAATATTGAATTATTAACTCCGGACTACAAAACACTCGATCATTTTGTTCAGCAAAAAGGCCTTTTCAGTTTTTTTAAAGATGGCCACCAAGAATGTTGTGGCATTAGAAAAGTCCAGCCTTTACAAAGAAAGTTAGTCGAACTTGATGCCTGGATAACGGGCCAACGCATGGACCAAAGTTTAGATACGCGGCAAAACTTACCGGCTATACAAGAAGACTCAACCTTCTCAACCGAAAACCACCCGCTTGTTAAATTTAACCCCTTGGCTCAATGGAGTTCACAACAAGTCTGGGATTATATTGAAGCCTATCAGGTTCCATTTAATACGCTCCATAGCAAAGGCTTTATCAGCATTGGTTGTGAACCCTGCACACGAAGCATTACCCCTAATCAACACGAACGCAGTGGCCGTTGGTGGTGGGAAATAGACAAAAAAGAATGCGGCTTTCATGCCGGGAAT
>MPSY01000282.1 GCA_001901525.1 Methylococcales bacterium OPU3_GD_OMZ
TGATGGGGGAAATTACCCCATGGGTGGCGCAATTTTGTTGTTCGTCGTCGGTTTCTTGATACAGGCAGTTATAACAGGGGCTGTCAGCGCGTCCTGGGGTAAAGACCGACAGTTGCCCTTCAAAGCGAATAGCGGCGCCGGAAATAAGCGGTGTCTGGTACTCTACACAGGCCCGGTTAATCGCAAAGCGCGTCTTAAAATTATCGCTGCAATCGAGTACGATATCTGCTTTTTTAACTTCTTCTTGTAACTGATCGCCCGCCAATCGTTCCTTTTTAGCCATGACTTGTGTTTCAGGGTTCAAGCTTTTCAGTGTTTGTGCACTTGAAAAAACCTTATCGGCCCCAATATCTTCAGTATGGTGAGCAATTTGACGCTGGAGATTGGACAGATCGACGACATCATTGTCATATAGGGTGATGTGACCCACACCTGCGGCAGCCAGATAAAGGGTGGCAGGGCAACCTAAGCCACCGGCACCAATCGTGAGTATACGGCTGTTTAGGATGCGTTGCTGGCCGTCAATATCGATCTGCGGCAACATGATTTGGCGGCTATAACGTAATAATTGTTGGTCGTTCATGGGGCGGTGAGAGGCTAAAGAGAGAGCCCAAATAATGCCAAAATACTTGACAGACTGCAAAAGATAGTTATTATTAGCACTCAATAATGTCGAGTGCTAATTGCATTTGAAGCTAAAAGTAATTGTTTAATT
>MPSY01000166.1 GCA_001901525.1 Methylococcales bacterium OPU3_GD_OMZ
TTGTCATTATTATCTTCAGCCATAATTCTTACCACACTATATTTTTAATGATTACCAGAATTTTATACGCCTTTTCCAAAAAGTATTAAAGGTCTAGACAACAGAAACTAAATTTCATCCCAAGATCGAACTTCCACCCAGACGTGTATGGTATTTTCACGAAATATCAGGACTGCATTAACACAAAAAGGGAGATCCCATCCCCTATGTTTTCAACCGCTGCCAGCCATGGAAAGCCAAGCGAAAGCCGGTAGCCCCCGGTAGGTGTAAGAATTCTGGCTACCCGTCGTGCGGCGCGCCAGAGGGGCTCCGTAGGCATTAATTACCACGTTATTTTTGCCGCTTAATAAACAGCAATGTCAAGACCATACTCACTATTGAATATACTCATTTATAGATTCAGCATCTAATTCTTAAAGTCTTTTAATCGTTCTCCAGAACCATAAATTTTAATGAAGTACTTTCTTTAAAGTAATTCCTGAATAAGAAACTAAATGGTCGTATTTTTTTATATCATAAAGAGTTTTATCATAGTCAATAAGCCAATGGTGATCAGCTAAAAAAATGCGTAAAAAGCAATCTGTCTATCGTTTTCTGAAACGATGTTATTGTGTCGAAAGGACGTACTAAAAATTAGAGTAGTGTGACGACTCAGCATCTCAAATACGCCCTTTCTTGTGCGTTTCTATGGAAGAGACCCTCACCTTTACACCTGATGGAGGGAAAGAATAAATACGGGAGGTTCTCACGCGCATAAAATTTAGATGCGTAATTTCAAGAACAGTTCATTTTCTTATATCACCCCGCACTTCGTGACTGTTGCAAAAATAGTGCAGCGCTTGTAAATGAATATCTCAACTGGTTAAGGAAATGGGTCAATAAATTATCAACGTTCATTTAGGGTAGTGTTTAGTTTTATGTCATTGTTAATTGCGTTTGGGGACTGTTTACAAAAGTAGTCACTTGCAGTTTATTATACTCAACGACGGGTTTATCAAAATAAGGGACACATTAACTATGAAAAAATAGCTTGTTTTAAGCATCCGAATCCAATCAAACTAAAAAATAACGTGATAATTAAACCGACCTAGTGGAGACCCCCAGTGCTGGTCTCATTAATTAGCGCCCACAGATCAACCCCTAATAATATCAACCCAATCGCCAAGAAAAGACATAATAGAGAAATAACTGCATTCCACGTTTTAAAACCTACCTCCCTAGCGTTACTGAGTCCAACATAAGCTCCTGCTGCAGTCATAAAGAAAGCAAACTCACATAAAAAAAGGACGGTTAGCATCGGCAATACCGCCTCACCCTGCGGGGTTGTACTAAGCCCTATTACAATTATTAAGATAAAAAATAAACCTAGGCCAAAGGCCAAAAAAGGCAATTTGAGTAATTTAGTTTTCAATATTTATATCCTGTAGTTAAAAAACATCGATCAAAACTGCACCCAAGATTGAAACAAGCTACTTAAGGGGTTCTCCTTAAAACCGGGCTACCAATTATAGAGGTCTGCAATAATTGTACATCAGGTTGGACGTCATCAATAGCAAGTAATGGTTAGCCCTGTGAACCCCGCGGTCCTGACTCTAGGTATGAAACGTCATATTCTGACCCCGTTATCGTTATTGATAATGGGGTACGCTGAATAACAACTCTGCTTAATAGGTTATTATCAATACCAAAGTTAGACTTAAATAAAGTACGTTCTCTGAGCCAACAAATATACACCCACCTAGCGCTATTGATATGTCATTGAGTGCTTAAAGGGTGATATTAGATACTTTTACGTATGCCTTGACCTAGATAAACGGAGTATCCATGGTGACAGAGTGACTTTCGATAATAAAACTAGAATTGGAAACATTACTCATGATGTACCCCGACCAGAAATACATCACAATACAGAATAATATAACCAACAAACAGCCACATCCCACTGGGTTAGATTCTTCTGGCAATGCAAATTCTCTGTATATGTCATTTCGTTTACTAGTATTAAGGGCCGTCAAAATAATCCAAACGATTATCCAAATTCCACCCGTAAAAAAACTCAGGAGAGCATGAAGAATATGATTAGTTTTATATCGCTCAAGGCTGATTCTTGCTCGCTCCAAGTCACTCATAATTCATTTTTTGTCATTAAAGTGAATCAATTTTCACTTTAATGCCCGGTTATTGCAAGTTGATCATGAACGTTATAATTAGTCA
>MPSY01000283.1 GCA_001901525.1 Methylococcales bacterium OPU3_GD_OMZ
CCAGTTCGCTGGAATAAAAGAACAAATCAGAGCGTTCATGTAATACCTTAGCAATCGCTTGTGTCGACAATAATTGCGCTTCGGTTTGCACCTGAAGATGGAGTTGTTTCATTTCCTGAAAATAACGATAGCCCAGTACAAAAATCATTAACAGAATAATGCAAATAATCACCAGTGGCCCACGACCGATGCGTAATCGGAAGGAATATTGTTTCATTCCAATGATAATTTATAACCAAAACCATAGCGTGTTTTAATGGCATTAAAATTAGAGTCAACTGCCTTAAACTTTTGTCGAATCTGCGCAATATGGGTGTTAATCGTATTGTTTTCGACAACGCCCTGACGCGTCGCTTCTGAAAAACCATCATAACTGACACCATCTGGGCAATCGAGTAATCGTTTTAGCATCGCAAATTCTGTAGGCGTTAATAACACCCCCTGCTCATGCCAAGTCACTTTACAAGTCATTGAATTAATAGCCAACGGACCCAATTGTTGGCAAGGGGACGATATTGCTACGACCTCAGAAGATAAACCCTGTTTGATATTAAATAATGAACGAACCCGGGCCAAAAGGTATTCAAAAGTAACCGGTTTAGTTTGATAGTCCCAAGCACCTAAGTTTAGTCCGTAAATTTCATCAACTTCATTGCCCCGACTGGTTAAAAATAAAATTGGAACTTCACGGGGCTTAATTTGTTCAATAAAAC
>MPSY01000167.1 GCA_001901525.1 Methylococcales bacterium OPU3_GD_OMZ
TTGGCACCTTTAGTGCCTTTTTAGAAATGTGTATTTCTGAAATTACCATGGCACGGCTGAATCGTTCCAATGTGTTGAGCCATTATTCTCATTCGGGCATTGACGATATGGCCGATAACACTTGTCATTTTGGCTTAAACAATATGTTTGCCGATAATGGCTTGAGTGATGCCTATGATACCGGCTTGTATTTTCCGGCCGACCCGAACCAGATGCGTGCTTGTGTTGAAACGATTTTCTTTCAACCCGGCGTTCGTTTTGTTTTTTCAACCCGCTCAAAGGTCCCTAATATTTTAGATACCGAAGGCAATGACTATTTTGGCTCAGGGTATCGCTTTGTTGCTGGGCAAGACGAAGTCATTCGAGAAGGCACCCAAGGTTATATCGTCAGTTTTGGCGAGGCCTTATACCGTTCTTTAGATGCGGTAGAGCGTTTAAAAGCCGAAGGCATTGATGTCGGGTTAATCAACAAGCCGACATTGAATATGATCGATGAAGAAATGATGGCTAAAATTGGCGGCTCGCCAATGGTATTAGTGGTGGAATCATTTAACCGTAAAACCGGCTTAGGCAGTCGCTTTGGGTCGTGGTTGTTAGAACGGGGCCATGCACCGGCTTATGCGCACTTAGGCACGCATCAGGAAGGCTGTGGCGGTCTGTGGGAGCAGTTCCCGCATCAGGGTATTGATCCACAAGGGATTATCGCTAAGGTGAAAGAACTGCTTTAAAGCGCTTTTCGTTTAACGTTAAAAAGGGCACGGACCGTGCCCTTTTTTTATGTCTGAGAATAAGTGGCAAGAAGGTGCTGGGTTAATACCAAAGTTATTGGGGGTGAGTCCTTTATGAATGACGGGTTAGGGATTGTCCGTGTGAATTATGTCGGTTAATGGCGACAACTGATCTCTAATGCCCCGTCGAGTCATCATTTTGGACAGCACCGGTTTAGGAAAATCAGTAATGGCAATAATCTTCTTTTTAAGTAGGACTTCAATTAAATCATCAATCACCCGAATAAATTCTAAATCCGATTGGAGAAGGTCTAAATAGTTTGGCGTTTCATGCGCTAAGTTTTTTAAGAAATGGCTGACTTCATCAGAATTAAGCGGTAATTCTTCACGGTGGTTTTTACCTGATTCGGTATAAAGCGCAATAATTTCTTTTTGCTGATTTCTTTTTACAAAAGCCATTGCCGATCCTAAGTTAATTAATACGTTAGAAATATAGTATATGTTTTGCAAAATGTGAAAAAACACACTGTTAGAGGGTAAAAAGAGAACATGATTTCTTATTTTGAGTTTTAAAATACGAATAAAGCATTAATTGCGATGCATAACGAATGACCTCCCTCCCGAGTACGCTTTGACCTTTAGATAATTCCCCGATAAGCCGGTGCCTTCCTTGTTCGGCGCGAAAATTGCACTAAATTTCATAAATTAAAGAAGAAATAAACCGTGTAAATCGTTGTTAAGGGAATAAGAGGGTTGGGTATGAAAAATAAAGCATATTTTTATTCAGTGGTTATTGCTGTGTTATTGCCAGGGTTATCAATGGCAGAAACGTTACACGATGTTGCCACCGAGGTATTAAACAGCCATCCGGATATTAGGCGCGAACAGGCAAATGTATCTTCAGTCGAACAAGCCAAACAAGGCGCTATCGGCGACTACCTACCCACGCTGGATTTAACCGGCGCTATTGGCCATGAAACCAGTTACGAGAAAAACCCCAATGGCAGCGATGTTAATTTAACCCGTTCAGAATTGTCCTTAGTATTTAACCAAAACTTATTTAAAGGCTTTGGTTCAGATGCAGAATATGACCGCCAAGCAGCACGACATAAAGCCGCGGCATTTAGCCTAAATGGAACCGCACAAAATATTCTCCTGCGCATGACAGCAGTTTATTTAGATGTCTTACGCTATCAAAATATTTTGGAATTATCTGAAGAATTTGTAGCAGCGCATAAAAAAATATTCACCCAAGTAAAAGCGCGGTTTAATTCCGGTGTGGGGAGTGATGCAGATAACGAGCAGGTACGGGTACGTTTAACCAATGCGCAATCCAACGAAATAGCCGCCAACAATAATTACCAAGATGCCTTGAGTCGTTATAAAGCCGTTGTGGGAACGATGCCAAATCAATTGCTGCTTCCCTCACAGGTTGAAGGCTTACCGGACACGTTAATAG
>MPSY01000168.1 GCA_001901525.1 Methylococcales bacterium OPU3_GD_OMZ
GTTTTTATTTGGTGACGGCGTCTATGAAGTTATTCCCAGCTATCAAGGCAAGCTCTTCTCTCTTGACGACCACTTAAACCGCCTTGCGAAGAGTCTTGAGAGTATTCGGATGGCTAACCCGCATAGCAAGTCACAATGGTCTGAAATATTCCAACCGTTACTCGACCTCACTAAAGACCAATACATCTATTTACAAATCACCCGTGGCGTAGCCCCCAAACGAGACCATAGTTTTTCAAGCGATTTAGAGCCGACTATTTTTGCAATGAGCGCTGACATTGCACCGTCTGAGCATTTACATAGTGGCAGTAAGGCCCTCACCATCGAAGATACCCGCTGGCACCTGTGTAATGTTAAAGCCACGACACTACTTGCCAATATTTTACTGCGGCAAGAAGCACTGGACCAACAGTGCGCTGAAGCCATTTTAATTAAAAATGATCTTGTTCTTGAAGGTGCTGCCAGCAATATTTTTGTGGTTAAAGACGGCGTTATTTCAACCCCCTCTCAAAACAGTAATATCCTGCCCGGCATTACCCGTAAAGTAATCATTGAATTAATCCAAAACCAAAACATTCCTTTTCAAGAAACGGCCATAACCACCGACACACTTAAGCGAGCCGATGAAATTTGGTTAACCAGTTCAACCCGAGAAATCATTCCGGTCACAGAGCTTGATTCACGTTCGGTTGGCACCGGTGCTGTGGGTCCTTTATGGCACACCCTCAACCGCCTCTTTCAAGAGAAAAAAGAACATGACTGAACCAACAAGCTTACTGGAATTTCCTTGCTCCTTTGCGATTAAAGTCGTGGGTCATTCTGACCCTGCACTTGGGACAACGGTCTTAACCCTGATTCAGAAGCATGTGACAGCCATTGACAGCGATGCCATTAAATATCGCCCCAGTAAAAAGGGTAAATACACGGCATTGACCATCACGATCGTGGCCACCAGCCAAGTGCAACTTGATGCTATTTACTACGACCTCAGCGACTGTGATGCTATTGTAATGGCGCTTTAAGTGACCGAAAAACAACCCGCTGCCACCCTGCCGATTGTTCGAAACTTAGGACTTCAGGACTATAACGACAGTTTTCAGGCCATGTGCGACTTCACCCGAAACCGGTGCGCTGAAACGGCTGATGAGCTCTGGATTGTTGAACACCCGCCTGTTTACACGCTAGGACTCAATGGCAAACGAGAACATCTGTTAAAACCAAGCGCCATTCCTGTGGTGAGCTCC
The DNA here is from genome assembly GCA_001901525.1 of Methylococcales bacterium OPU3_GD_OMZ. Classification (GTDB taxonomy): domain Bacteria; phylum Pseudomonadota; class Gammaproteobacteria; order Methylococcales; family Methylomonadaceae; genus OPU3-GD-OMZ. Next base: position 1,245 of record MPSY01000168.1, read on the forward strand.
GACCGCGGCGGTCAAGTCACCTACCATGGCCCAGGACAATTAGTCGTTTATACCCTTATTGACCTGACCCGCCATAACATGGGTGTCCGATCACTGGTCACCTTACTGGAAACCGCCATGATCGACACGCTCAAACAATACGGTCTTTTAGCCTATGCTAAAGCTGAGGCTCCCGGTACTTATATCAACCAAAAAAAAATTGGCTCTGTGGGTTTAAGAATTCGCAACGGGTGCAGCTATCACGGTCTAAGCCTTAATAATAATATGGATCTGACGCCGTTCAGTGCTATTAACCCGTGTGGCTTTAAAAACCTTGAAATGACACAACTCATCAATCACAATGTTTCAATCAATAACGATGAACTGGCTATCCCGTTAGTCCACTCTATTTACCAACACTTATCATGACCACAAAAGCCCCTTTCCAAGCGCCCTCAAGATCCACCCCAGACAGCCATCAACGCAATGACAACAAACTGTCTCGTATTCCCATCAAAGTGGATAAAACCATCGGAACCCTACGCAAACCCGATTGGATTCGCGTCAAGATACCGGTTGGCAATAAGGTTAATCAAATCAAAAAAGTTTTACGCGAAAAAAAACTACACAGTGTTTGTGAAGAGGCCGCCTGCCCTAACCTCGCCGAATGCTTTCAACACGGAACCGCTACCTTTATGATTATGGGCGATTTGTGTACCCGTCGCTGTCCCTTTTGTGATGTTGCTCACGGCAAACCGTTACCCTTAGACTCAGGTGAACCCCTGCACCTTGCAGAATCGATCGAAGCGATGAACCTTAAATACGTGGTTATTACCTCCGTTGATCGTGATGACCTAAGAGACGGCGGTGCCAGTCATTTTGCCACCTGTATTCACGCTATTCGTGAAAAAACACCGACGACAAAAATAGAAATTTTAGTCCCTGATTTTCGAGGCCG
>MPSY01000284.1 GCA_001901525.1 Methylococcales bacterium OPU3_GD_OMZ
CTGCAAAGGCTGCAACATAAATTAAATCAGGAAATAGTAAACCAATGCAAAGCCCTGTGAACGCTGAAATAACTTGCCCACCTAAACAGGCCTAAGGTTGAGCCGACCCGCATGTCATTTTGCTTTAACTGAAAGAGGCATCAAGTATTTCCAAAACAATATGCTTGGTTTTCTGAACTCCTTTTAAAGGATTTCAAGAAAATACTCGGTGCAAATGCCTTCAGAAATCACCTTAAAAACATGGGTATGGCGATGGCTCAACAGTTAAAAGAACCCCTCGACGAACTTAATATAACGGATCGACTTAAAAAATTAATCGTTATTATGTCTGACTTGGGTTATCAGGCCACCCTAATCAATGAAACCAACAATAAACCCTATACCCTTATGAAGCCCATAACTGTGTCTACCACGAGTTAGCACAAACGTACCCCGAAATCTGTGAATTTGATATCGGTTTAATGTCAACTTTTCTAGAACAAGAGGTCAAGTTGACCGAATGCCTTGCAAAAGGAGGTAGTGCCTGTCGTTTCAAAATTAACACTATGAAAAAAGATAACGGACTTCATTAACACTCACTTTTAGCAAAAAAAAGCCAATCGCAAATGCGATTGGCTTTTTATAACCACTTAATAACTAATCAATCGGAATTAATCTTCCTCTTCTTTCGGTTTAAATCCAAAGAAAAACCAAAGCAAAGCTATA
>MPSY01000169.1 GCA_001901525.1 Methylococcales bacterium OPU3_GD_OMZ
CCAAATCAATAACCGCATCCAACTGTTGATCAATAACACTAAATGTTTCGTTACTTTCTCTTTCTTCCAGCGTCTCACCCACACATAAAATAGGCGTAATACCTTCTGAAAGTGATTGGCTATAGCGACGAGCAACTGACTCGTTAGAGTCGTTATAATAACTTCTTCTTTCTGAGTGCCCAACAATAGCAAAACGGCAATCAAAATCATTGAGCATCTTAGCTGATATTTCACCGGTATAAGCTCCGGATTCATGCTCGGCTACATTCTGAGCACCTAACACAATAGGGCTATCAGCCAACAACTGCCCTACTTCGCTAAAGTAAACTGATGGCACACAAATAGCTATCTCAGCACCATTGTCTTCAAAATCCGCCTGTATAGCGGCTACTAAATCCGCCGCATCCGAACGAACCCCATTCATTTTCCAATTTCCAACAACAAGAGCTTTACGCATTTTCACCCATCCAAAAACTAAACGGTGCAGTTTAACTGTTATTATATATCAAATCAAGCAGATAACACCTCTTTAACCGTATTAGCCAAAGCGTTCGCACTGTCACTGACCACCCTCGCATCTTTACCTTCCACCATGACACGTACTAACGGCTCAGTTCCAGATGTTCGCAATAAAACGCGCCCATCTCCCCCTAACTGCATCTCTACCGCTTTCTTCTTTTCTTGTATCGTTGCATTCACATTAAGATCAATGGAACCTGAAAGCTTTACATTAATCAATGTCTGTGGATACTTCTCCATTCCCTGCTTAAGTTCATGTAAGGTTTTCCCGGTCCTCTTTATTTCCTCTATAATCTGCAACGCCGCAACAATCCCATCTCCCGTCGTTGTTTTATCCAAACAAATGATATGCCCCGAACCTTCACCCCCTAGCATACCCCCATGCGCCGACAGCATCTCCATAACATAGCGATCACCCACCTTAGCCCGTAAAAAATCAATACCGAGACCCGCTAAAGCATGCTCCATACCCAAATTAGTCATTAACGTTCCCACAACAGGACCTTTCAATTGCTTTTGCTCATGCCGTGACCGAGCAATGATAAATAATAACTCATCACCGTCAACAACTGCACCGGTATGATCAACCATAATTAATCGATCACCATCGCCGTCTAAGGCAATACCAAAATCAGCACGATACTCTAAAACTTTGGCGCTTAAGTTTTGAGGTGCCGTGGCACCGCATTCATCATTGATATTAATACCATCGGGTGCATCGGCTAAAGCCATAACTTCAGCTCCTACCTCACTAAACACGTGCGGTGCAACATGGTACGTTGCACCCTGCGCACAATCGACAACAATTCGCATCCCTTTAAAATCCACACCCGGCGAGATAGTCCCTTTACAAAATTCGATATAGCGCCCTGCAGCATCAACGATACGCCGCGCCTTACCCAACTGCGCCGAGTCAACAGTTGTCATCGGGTTTTCTAAAAATGCCTCTATTCTGTGCTCAACATCATCTTTTAATTTAATTCCTTCAGTAGAAAATAATTTTATGCCATTATCGTAATATGGATTATGAGATGCACTAATAACAATCCCTGCCTGAGCCCTAAATGTCCGCGTCAAATACGCAATCGCCGGTGTTGGCATCGGACCGATCAAGCGCGTATCAACACCTGCCGCTGTCAACCCCGCTTCAAGCGCCGATTCAAACATATACCCTGATATCCGGGTATCCTTACCCACCAAAACCATGTTCTTTCCTTCTCCAGAAAAAACCTTACCAATAGCCCATCCTAATTTGAGCATAAATTCTGCCGTAATAGGTGCTACACCAACTCGGCCACGAATACCATCAGTACCAAAATATCTTTTCTTACTTGCCATAAAACATCCTTATTTTGCATCACCCATTAACGGAACAACTCCCCAAAAACAATCATTATCACTCACTGACCTGCGCTTTATTAAATGGCTTATAAAAAAAGGGAAAGTCCAAGACTTTCCCTTTTTTCACCGTTCAAATTATCTTATTAATGCTGCTCAGCAGCCCCCTCAACAGGTGGCTCGACATCCTGATCATTCTTGTCATTAGCCGCCTTCACATCTCCTTTTGGCGGCTTCGCATCATTACCCCAGCCCTGGGGCTCACGCACCGGTGTTTTACGCTCCAGTAAATCATCCAGT
>MPSY01000170.1 GCA_001901525.1 Methylococcales bacterium OPU3_GD_OMZ
AATTCGAATATGGAAAGTCTTCATAACGAGAATGGTATGAAAAAATATTAGGCCATCGCTTTGGATTCTTAGCGCTGACAATTTTCCCCGTTTCTACATCTATAAGTGCCGAAGTGCGATCACCCAAAAGCCCTTTCTCATTCACTCCAGTGGCACGCAACTCTTCTCCAATCATTGATTTAACCGGATAACGCCATAATGATGAGACCGTTATCATCCCGTCTAAAACCGCCATAAACCCCCCTCTTTTTTAGTTAAACGCTAACTTCTGTTTAGTTGTTCTAACACTAAATAAACTGCCCTGCAGTATACGCCGAAGACCAGGCCCATTGGAAATTATATCCACCTAACCAGCCCGTTACATCCACCACTTCACCGATAAAAAACAAACCCGGCTGATTTTTAGCTTCCATGGTTTTAGAATTCAGATCATGCGTATCAACCCCAGCTAACGTCACTTCCGCAGTACGATAGCCTTCAGTTCCGGCAGGTTTTAATTCCCAAGACTGTAATTGCATTGCAATGAATTGTAATTTTTTATCGGGAATCTCAGCCAAGGGTGTTTGTGCATATTCAGCCCAAAAGAGGACTTGCAATTCACTCACCAATGCCCTGGCTAAATGAGCAGACAAAACAGTTTTCAGGTGTGCTTTCGCTTGCTTTACTTTTTGCATTAACAAATACTCCGCTAACGCAAGGTCTGGTAACAAATTAACCGTTATCACGCTACCCGGTTGCCAATAATTGGAGATTTGCAATGCAGCTGGTCCACTCAAGCCACGATGGGTAAATAAAATATTCTCTCGAAAAGAAACCTTTCCACAACTTAGCTCAGCATCAACAGCCAATCCTGATAATCGCTCAGAAATCTCCTTAATATGACCACTAAAAGTAAAAGGAACCAACCCTGCACTGCGGGGTAAGACATTTAAACCAAATTGTTTTGCAAGCTGATAACCAAAACCACTCGCACCCATCTTAGGGATTGATAATGCACCTGTTGCAACAACCAAAGAATAACATCGATAACTTACAGTTTCCGTATCAACCTGATAACGTGCAGTCCCCTCGGTATTCGCTTGAACCGCCTTAATAGTCACATGTGTTTTTAAGTTAACCAACAATTGCGCACACTCTTCTAATAGCATATTCAGAATATCTTTAGCAGAATCTAAGCAAAACAATTGACCATGTTTACGTTGTTCATATTCTATTCCGTGGCGCTGAACGATATCAATAAAATCCCATTGGCTATAACGCTTAAGCGCAGATTTACAAAAGTGTGGATTAGCAGAGATATAATTATTCGCATCCACCTCAACATTTGTAAAATTACAGCGCCCTCCCCCTGACATAAGAATTTTCTTGCCCGGCTTATTACTGCCTTCTAGCACCAAAACAGAACGCCCTCGCTGAGCTGCCGTCAAAGCGCACATTAACCCCGAGGCTCCAGCCCCCAAAACAATCACATCATAATATTTCATTATTCAATAAAACCCAGAGACTGACTTAGCCATCTAATCGCTGACTAGCCACCAAGGTTTTCCTGCCAGGTTAGAATATAATCTTTTTGTTGTTTCGTTTCAGGCGATTTAGACGCGGCTGATTTTGGGTTTTGCAACCATAATTTATTCAATTGTGCCAATGCATCTGTACCCTCAAAACCTTGCCGCGTCAACCAACACCCAATAATAGTTCCCGTTCTACCCACCCCTCCTCTACAGTGAATATAAACGACCCCTTCTTTTGTTACCTGTTGATCGATCAAATCCAAGATTGCTATCGTTATTTCAGATGACGGCGGTGTGCCAATATTTGTTATCGAGAAACGCTGATATACCTGACCGTCCAAAAGTGATGCGTATGAGGCTAAACCCTCGGGTTCACCGGTTAAATCAATAAACGTTGTTACCCCTGCTTTTTTTAACGCATCCAGATTCTCACTGGATGCAAGCTTACCTACTCCCATCGGGTGCTCACCTGCCAAGATTTTCCCAGACACCACCCAATAACAACACTTTATAGGTTTTTTCATAATATTTTCACTTATTAACAAAGTTCATAAATCAATTGCAATTTAATAATTTAACGCTGCGACACATTGTCATGTGACAATTTGCCCCATCGCTTTATCAATTATAATCAGCTAAAATAGCC
>MPSY01000285.1 GCA_001901525.1 Methylococcales bacterium OPU3_GD_OMZ
TATCTTCCCCTTGACGTTGGAGCACTTGCACTTCTTCACCATAAAAACCTTGGCGAATTTGCCGAGACAAATCAATGACCGATAATCCTAATAATTCAGCTTCCGGTTTAAGCTTAATCTGAACCTCTTCTTTACCGATTTCAAAGGTATCTTCAATATCATAAAGGCCTGGGATTTGGCTTAAAAGTTCTCGTGTTGACTGTGCCGCCAAAGACAGTGTTTTAAAATCATCACCGTGTAATTGCACTTCGACAGGACTCGTCATTCCATGAAAAATGTCAGACTTAAAGTAAATTTTTTCAGCGCCCGGAATACTACCCACCCGTTTTCGCCATTCAGTAACCACTTCATGCCCTGTCCAATTGAGATTACGCTCTTCAGGCGGTAAGAGACTAATTCTAAGATAACCCACATTCGATTGCGGGTGCCCCATGGAGTCTTCCTTACCGTTAATAACCAAAATGTTAGTAATTAATTGTTGTCCCGATTCAGGGTCAACAAATTCAGTTTGTAACTCTTTGGCGATACGGGTCATTCTATCGGTATGTTTTTTTGTCACCGCATAAGGGGTTCCCACCGGCATCGTCAATGTCGCTTGAATACTTTCACTTTCAACTTTTGGAAAAAAGACAAAGCGAATTTGCCCCCCAGCAGTCATTGACATCATGATAATAAAAAAACGAATAAAACCGCATAATGT
>MPSY01000286.1 GCA_001901525.1 Methylococcales bacterium OPU3_GD_OMZ
CAGGTAAACCTATTGACAAGCGTGCGATTGATAATGTGGCTCAAGAAATTCAACAAGAAGTAGATTCAGCAAAAGCTCGTCGAGTTTATGATTCCCCAAGTAAAGGTGTTCTGTGGGGATGGGAAGTGCCAGCGTATGTATGGACAAAAGCCATTGCTACAGGCACATTTTTGATGATGGCAATATGGGAGTTGTTAGGTGGAAATTTATCTCAAACTACAGAGTTAACCGGGTTGATGACAACATTAGTCTTTATGGGTTTAACAGGAGGATTTTTGGTGAAAGATTTAGATCGCCCTGACAGGTTTCTATACGTATTACTTCGTCCCCAATGGAAGTCTTGGTTGGTTCGGGGTGCATATATAATTACAGGGTTTGGTGGATTAGTCACGCTAAAATTATTTGATAATTATTTTAATCTCGGATGGAATTGGTTATGGTATTTAGGCGCTGTGTTTGCCGTGTCAGGAGCGGGTTATACGGCCTTTCTATTTGGCCAAGCCCGATCAAGAGATTTATGGCAATCCACGGGACTTTCAGCCGTCCACATGTTGATTCATGCGGTGATGGCAGGGACTGTTTCACTCATGTTTATTTCGCCTGAATTAATTCCTTTTATGGCAAATACATTATTATTGGCCATTGTTGCGAATATAATAATAATTGCTAAAGAAGTTTTATTGCCACATGATACGCCCGA
>MPSY01000171.1 GCA_001901525.1 Methylococcales bacterium OPU3_GD_OMZ
AGCGGGCGGTTCACAATCATTGCAAGAATGGGAAAATACCGTTAATGCGGTTAAAGAGTTAAAGCAAAAGAAAAACCGAGTCTCGTTCAGAGGCGGTTTTGCACGGGCGGATCATTCAAGATATGGTGATATCTTAACTGATGCGAATACCGATCTTAGTGGTGGTGCCGCATCGAATATCGCTGGACTTGGTGTTAATACCAATACTTTTACAGGTAACTCGCAGAATGGTAAGCGTGATGGGTGGTATTTTGGTGCTGCTTTAGATCATCATATCAACAGCGATTTATTTGGTATTTCTGATTTAATCGGCGTACCGGCAGAAGTATTAGCCGAAATTATGTTTGAATACAAAGAATTTGACCGGACTAATTTAAGAAGGGCGCCGTTAGGAACAGCGGCTAATGATTCAGTTAATGCAGCTGTTGCGGCATCAGCTCAAGCAGGAACTCCCGCATTAATGGTTAGTGGGGCGCCTGTTTGTGGTGGTATTCAAGATGACGTATCAGTAGGTGGTTCAGATGTACCAGTAGGTGATTCTGGTGTGACATCAGAAGGTGCAGGACCATACGGTTCTTGTTCTAACTCAGTGACTGTGACCCAGTTCACTTTAAGTGCATCACCTAAAATCAAGTTTATGGAAGGTAGCGATTTTCGCCCTTGGGTTATTCCAGCGGGCTTTGCATTCCACGTGATCAGTCCTCCATCTGATGGGGTTACCGTGAGCACAGTCGGTGTGCAATTTGCAGTCGGTGCCGATTATAAAATCTGGAAAGACATTTATGCCGGTGGTGATTTCCGTTATCACTTAACTAGCAATGCAACCGATGGCGTTAACGTCGACGGTATGACTGCTGGTGGTTATGTCAGTTTAGGCTTCTAAGTTGACGTAAAAAAACCGTTTACGGTTACAAAAAAAGGCAAGGGTTAAACCTTGCCTTTTTTTATGCCGGCTATTTTTTTAAAAGCGAGATGTTTTTGATTTTAAGATCTTAAGGGACTAAATCTAACACCTCACAAATCTCGGTGTAAGGAACGCCGACGGTTTCATTGATCTGTTCAACGGCCCTTGCGCTGTCTGCCTCAAACAGGCAGGTGCAGGAAGAGTCTGCAGGAAAGAAGTTGCTGCGAATATAGTTAATCGGCGTGCCGTCTTCAGTCATGGTTTTGCTGGTTGCAATCACATTTTTTTGTGCCTCGGCGAGTTGTTCTAAGGTAATGCCCGGGAGTTCGCGTTTTACGGCGTAGGTCGTCATAGTTCCTCCTAAAATATTAGTTAAACGTCTTTAACCGACAACAAAAAAATGGCTTTGTTCAGTTCAGCTTGGTAATTAAGGGCGATATTGTTAGCATAGCCTCCCTATGAAAACACTTTACCCTGAGATTACCCCGTTTAAAACCTTTCACCTGGCTGTGACAGCGGGTCATTCCCTTTATGTGGAGCAATCAGGTAATGTTAACGGCATTCCTGTAGTTTTCCTGCACGGCGGTCCGTGTTCAGGAACGCATTCCAGCCACCGCCGGTTTTTTAATCCCGATTTTTTTCATATTATCTTGTTCGACCAACGTGGCTGCGGGCAATCAAAACCGTTTGGGAAAATTAAAGGCAATACCACCGCCGATTTAATCACGGATTTAGAAGCGATTCGACAACACCTTAGCATTGACACGTGGGTGCTGTTTGGCGGCTCTTGGGGGGCGGCATTGGCTTTGCTCTACGCTCAGCAATATCAACAGCGGGTGCGGGCGTGTGTGCTTCGGGGCGTTTTTTTAGCCCGTAGCCAAGATATGGACTGGTTTATTAAAGCGGGGGCCAATAACATTTACCCCGAATTGTTTGAGGATTTGCTCGCCGCCTTGCCAGAACATGCTGTTAAGGAACGCGTCGAGAGTCTTTACCAGACCGTATTTGGAACCGATCACAAAGCAGCAATCAAGGCGGCCAGAGCATGGGAGGCGTGGGGCAGTCAATTAGCCCTGGGGGGGGACTATAGCGCTGATGGCGGCGGCGGTGATGATGAAGAAAAATTAGTCGCACAAGTTAAAATGGAACTTCATTACGCTAAAAACCATTACTTTATTGAAGAC
>MPSY01000287.1 GCA_001901525.1 Methylococcales bacterium OPU3_GD_OMZ
GTAAATAGCGACTAATTTTAAACTAAAACAGCCCCGACAACGCATAAAATTGTGTTTACCGAGCCGCTTTTAACCCCATTTGGAGCTCAAATGAGCACTGATGTTAATGCTGACGAGCGCGTTGTTCGGCCTGGGCTGCGCCTTGTTGGTTCCCTTGTAAGTGCCGAGCCTTGGCAATAAGCAACCAACAGCGTTTCTTTAAGATATTTTTACCTTGTGACAACGACAGTGTTTTCTCTGCCAACTGTTCAGCCATAACGGCTTTTCCTTGCTTGATTCTGATTTCAGCCAATTTGATCATCACATGAGCATTCCTAGGCTCTAGCCGCAGGGCTCTTTCGACCGTGGCTGCCGCAATATCCAAAGACCCGAGATTAATATTTCGCTGTGCTTCACTGATTAATGCCACGACTGGTGCTGAGGCCTCTTTAAAGGTTAATGAATGACCCACAAGCGCATTCTGACTGCTATCAACATCAGCACCCTCTTTACGCGACCAAAAAAAAGACCGTTTCTTTTCAGGTTCGTTATACGTTTCAGTTACCGTCCCTAAACCACGACCGCCTAACGACCCTGACACCGGTGCCGGTGATTGGTTTTTATACAACACATCGCACCCACTTAAAGACAACAATAAAACGAGGCTTAAGACTCGGTAACTAACCCTTGAGGAATA
>MPSY01000172.1 GCA_001901525.1 Methylococcales bacterium OPU3_GD_OMZ
CGGGGGTTACGGAGACCGGTCTAGCAAAATCTATAATGGAGACAGAGGGTTTCAGTAAATCAAAGAAGTGATTGAACTGTTGCCCGTCAACGCTATGTGAACCAATTAATCTAATTGCATAAGAGAGTTTTAGTTCATTGTTAACTTGATAAAGGAAACAATGATGAAAGAAAAAAAGTGTAGTAAAACCGTACGCGATATCTGTCGGCACATTCGTAAACAATATTCAGTTATGGAAGCCGGTAAGAAGCGCCTATTAGGCAATTTGATTTTTTAAGCCACCTATGATGATGCGAAGGCCTTACGATCTGAAACAGCGACTATTAAAGGGGCCTTGGGTGAGATTGTTCTGGAAAATCGTGTACTAAAAAGAAGCGTACTCGGGGATGTGGAGGACGATACATGAGATATTTCGCTACTGAGTAATATAAAATCATGCAATTGGTACACCAGCAAGGATCAGGTTATATCCCACCTGTTTGCTGGGCTGTAGGTCACAATCAAATCAAACTAGCTCCCAGCAAGTCCGTTGAAGACCCTGAACTGTATTAGTGTCATTACCAAGGGAAACTGTCGGACTACAGCTAATTACACCAAAAACACCATTTATCCCAACTGTTTTTTTTGTTTTCTTCTTGGCTCTTCTTTTCTGTTTTCTGGGCTGCTACAGGAAAGGCCTCATCACATTGTTTTCGACACTGTATTAATAATTGGGCGTCCTTAGTCCAGTTAAAATATTCATATGGATAATTATGAGTCACCTCACAGTTATGATAACAATCCTCATACGGCTCTCCCAGACTCGGTAGGCCAATAACAAACAGCAACAATCCCGCGATAATGCTAACTTTTTTATAAATTTTCACGCCCCCTATCATTTAAGTTTATCGTTACAAAAGAATATACTTGCCATTGTCTACATTGAAATTTCAGCCCATTCATTACACACTAAATGAGCGTATAATATAGCCATTACCCCCCCTTAAAATAAATGGGATGGGGATCAATATTATTATCAGCCCTTGAGATACCCGAGCGCGTGCTTTATGGTAATACTCCTACCCCGTCCATAACCAATGGTGATGAATTAGAGACGCGTAAGAAATAAGAAGCTAATATAAATCGTTTATTTATATCACCTACTCCATAGTTATCCTTGTGGCTTCAACCTATCACGATATAGGTTCTTCTAACAATATGCGTAGGGGTAAAATGGAGCACCCAGCACAGTCTTGTAAGTAAATTAACGGTTCAATGAAAAGTAGCAATGGCTCTTAAAACATCCGTCCGGCTAATAATACCTACAAGCTCGACATCATCATAGACAGGAAGGCTTCGTATATGAGAACTATTAAATTGATTGGCAGCTTCAAGAATACTTGACTCTGCCTTGATACTCATTATTCCAGAGCTCATGTATTCACCGACACCCCCTCCCGCCACCTGATTGTAAGTTGCACAAATAGCAGCATTCATACAGTCTCTCTCCGAAAATATACCGACCATTTGGCCCGCCCCATTAATGACCGGTGCACTCGTTATTCGAGCTTCAGCCATCGTTTTGATGGCTTCAAAAATATTCGTTGATTCTGTAAGTGTCACCAGAGTCGTACTCATATAATCTGAAACTTTAATTTTAGTTAGCATTGAAACCTCCAGAGTCTAAAGGCTAATAATCTACTTTGGTGGGTTAATGAAGAAGTGTATTGTCACCAAAGAACGTTTTAAATCAGCCCGGTACGTTTATAAGACCATAGAAAAGCATAATTGTTCGTGCATACTTTGCGTTCAGCTAGATGTTTTGGTAGGTGCGCTGAATCAATATAAAGGGAGCCTACACCACAGAGAGCACTGAAGGTTTTAATATCAATCCAACGCGCTACAAGCGCGCCACTATTTTTGCGAAAGCTTTTTTTGGGCATCCCATCCCAAGCAAGCGGCAAAAAATCACGTGCAATCAATGCCTTCGGCGCCCCGATACGCCCTGCGTCCGTGTCACTGCGTCACATCATTGCAAGCTC
>MPSY01000288.1 GCA_001901525.1 Methylococcales bacterium OPU3_GD_OMZ
ATACACTTAAGACAATAACATTTGAACGGACCCATTTTGTTGGTAATAAAGTATCCCAAGAACATGAGGGGAGCCAGCCACAAGGCGGTGCTGTTGATATTTATCACACAGGTAAGGTTATTTTTGAAAGCAGTGTATTTGATTCGAACTATGTTGAAATGAATGGCGAATGCTGTAACAATTACGGCGGTGCAATTACTAGCTGGAATAATTATGATAGTCTTATTGTTCGTAATTCCAAGTTCCGTTACAATAAGGTGTATGCCCCCACCGGCAATAATGGTGGCCAGGCAAGTGGCGGTGCCATATATTTTACTAATAACTATGCAGATATTCTTGTTGAGAACTCTCTGTTTGAAGGTAATAGCGCTGAGGCAGGTTACCGGACTTGGACTGGCGGCGGTACTGATGATGATGCTTATGGTGGTGCCGTATGGATTAATGTACGGGAATATTGGAGCAATCAGACTTACAGCTATCCCTATTCAGCAGTCTTTGTTAACAATACATTTATAAATAACAAAGCCCTGGGCTCAGGGAATAGTACTGGTCGAGGTGGTGCATTTTATTTTCAGAGCCAGGATAAATCGACGATTTTCAATAACATTTTCTATGGCAACCGGGTAAATAACAACTCGGACTCCACAAGTCACGAAATACGTGG
>MPSY01000173.1 GCA_001901525.1 Methylococcales bacterium OPU3_GD_OMZ
ACCCTGTTCTAAACACCACTCCGCGACTGTTGATTCCTCTCTGAAACGACGGACAGGGCTGCTCAGCGCGAAGGACTCTGTGCCGCCTTCAAAAGTCCAAAGTTGGGGGGTCGGGATACCAGGAGACTTCAGCGTGCTGGAAGTTAATGGTAGGAGCTACATCCAATTTAGTTTAGGTATTCCCCTGGTTGCAATTCAGATCCGTTATCAGAAACTTAAGCACAGCATTGACAGGGATCTGTTCTAGTTATTCCGCCTAAGCCGCGTATCATTTCTCCTAAGTGGTTTAACCTAGTCGCAAAGGCGTTGAGAGCGTCACTTTCGTCAATGCCATCAACTTCTCCTTTCGCCAAAACCGGCTTGCCTTTAACCCAGCTATCCGTCACGTCACTGGCTCTCGCATGCCATACAAGTGATGTAGCTGTCCCATAGAACGGTTGCATATGTGGTCTATCCAACGCTACTGCGATTATATCCGCATCATATCCAACCTTAAGACGACCAATACAATCGCCTAGGCCAACCACGTCAGCAGCACCCGCCGTGGCAAGTTCCAGAGCCTCATAGCTAGATAGTGCTTTATAATCACCTGCTTTTAATCGTGTAGCGCTCAACATAACCCGCATGATTTCAAAAGGGTCATTAAGCAACCAATCAGAAGCCATGCCTGTTCTTATACCCTTTGATTTAGCACCACTAAGGTCAGGATAGACGCCACGACGAGGATATATACTGGCCGCGTGTGCGTATCCAACATCATGTTCGAAAGCAATTTTAAGGTCCAACTCATCAGCAAACGTAAGATGTGCTAGTACCCAATCTGGCCCCAATAATTCAAGTCTTCCCAGCCAGGTCACTGGGCCGAGGCCAGTTTTTTCACGAATGTAGTTCACTTCTTGAGGTGACTGTGCTGCGTGAGTGTGCAGGCCCCAACCGTTCGCGCGAGCCTCGTGCACACATTCTTTGAATAATCCTTCAGAAACTGTGTCAATAGCGTGTGGGCCTAACCGGGATGTTATTAGACCATTATTCCGACCATGCCATCGGCTCGCGACTTCAACTCCATTTCGCAGTGTACGTTCAGCAATGCTAGAGTCACGAGTATAGTCCCCGTCGGGAACCAAGTTCTTGTCTACATCTAAAATTTCGGTCGCGAGCTGCATTCTAAGCCCTGTTGCAAGAGCAGCCTCACCCATATCATCAGGAGCGTACCAGAAATCATTTAAAGTCGTGATTCCAGCTTTGGCCATTTCTAAAACACCAAGCTTTGCCATAATTGCCCAGTCTTCAGGTTCAACTATTCCTTCTCCGCGAAAAGCTACAGTATATAGTGCTCGACCACCCTCGCCATCTTCAGATTGCGCTCTGAACACCGTTGAAGCAGCATGACAGTGCGAGTTGACAAAACCAGGCAACAACGCGCTACTTGGCATTTCAACGACATTTTTCGCCTGCCAATGATCCGGCATTTTCGTTCCAACATAAACGATTTTACCATCCTTCACAGCCACTTCCCCGTTTTGAATGGACTCTGAAATTCCATCAACAGGGAAAATCCATTTGGCCCTAAGTAATAAATCTAATTCATCTTTCGGCGAACCCACTTTCAATTCCCTCCGTATGTCTGAAGAAATAAGAAATTTATTAACCATCCCACATTCATCATCAAAATGAAATATGCTCCTGTTCAGTAAAACGTGCTACTGAAAAATCAGTATAAATTGCCTTCGGATGAGGATCGCCTCGACTCCCAATCAGTTTTGTCGTGATCAGGAATTACCTCATGATTTGCAGTTATTTGGTAGTGATATGCCTGATATTTTTGGACCCTAATTGGAACCTTATGCAAATTTATACATAAAAATGGCCTAGTAAAATCTGCTAAGGTGTTGTTTGTTTATTTAATAGGAAATCAAAATGGGTCAGGAGAAAGTTTCAGGGCTTCAGCAGCGCATTTTGGTTCGGTCACAGGTTTGATATG
>MPSY01000039.1 GCA_001901525.1 Methylococcales bacterium OPU3_GD_OMZ
TTTTGCAGATATTGACAATGCGCCAGAAGAGCGTGAGCGCGGTATTACGATTGCAACGTCTCATGTTGAGTATGAGTCAGATAATCGTCATTATGCGCACGTTGACTGTCCGGGTCACGCGGATTATGTGAAGAACATGATTACCGGTGCGGCACAAATGGACGGTGCTATTTTAGTTTGTTCTGCAGCGGACGGTCCGATGCCACAAACTCGCGAGCACATTTTGCTGGCGCGTCAGGTGGGTGTGCCTTACATTGTGGTGTTTTTGAATAAAGCTGACATGGTCGACGATGAAGAGTTGGTCGAGTTGGTTGAGATGGAAGTCAGAGAGCTTCTGGACTTGTATGAATTTCCAGGAGACGATACGCCGGTTATTATTGGTTCGGCGTTGAAAGCATTAGAGGGCGATACCAGTGAAGTGGGTGCACCTTCGGTCATTAAGTTGGTTGAAGCGATGGATTCCTATATTCCTGAGCCCGAAAGAGCGATAGCGGGTTCTTTCTTGATGCCGATTGAAGATGTATTTTCAATTTCAGGTCGAGGCACCGTAGTTACCGGTCGTATTGAGCGCGGTGTAGTGAAGGTGGGTGAAGAGATTGAGATTGTTGGTATAAAAGAGACAGCGACAACGACGTGTACGGGTGTAGAGATGTTCCGTAAGTTGTTGGATCAAGGTGAGGCGGGCGATAACGTAGGTGTTTTATTGCGTGGTACGAAGCGTGAAGAAGTAGATCGTGGGCAGGTTTTAGCGCATCCTAAGACGATTAATCCGCATACACATTTTGAAGCAGAGATTTATGTATTGTCTAAAGATGAAGGAGGTCGTCATACACCATTTTTTAATGGTTATCGTCCTCAGTTTTACTTTAGAACGACAGATGTAACAGGAGCGGTAGATCTTCCTGAGGGTGTAGAGATGGTTATGCCTGGTGATAACGTGCAAGTAACGGTTAAGTTGATTGCACCGATTGCGATGGAAGATGGTTTGCGTTTCGCAGTAAGAGAAGGTGGTCGCACAGTGGGTGCGGGCGTAGTAGCTAAAATTATAGAGTGATAATGATGGTGATCTTGGCTTTTTTTAGCTGGGGTTGCCATGGTTATAATAGGCAGTAGACAGTAGGTCAGTGGCTCAATTGGTAGAGCAGCGGTCTCCAAAACCGCGGGTTGGGGGTTCGAGTCCCTCCTGGCCTGCCATTCTGTTATTTTCAAATTTTAATCTAAATAAAGAGTAATAATGTCAACTCAAACTGAAGCGGCAACCTCTGTTATCGACGTTGTAAAACTGGTGTTTTCTGTATCTTTAGTGATCACAGGGTTAGCTGGTTTTTATTATTTTTCAGAGTTCCCGCTACTTTATCGGGTGCTTGGATTGGTTGCCGTTGTCTTGGTGGCTATGGTGATGGCGTTAACGTCTACCACGGGTCGTAATTTTAGCGCTTTTGTACGTGAGGCGCGTCAAGAGGTCAGGAAGGTTGTTTGGCCGTCCCGTCAGGAAACAGTTCAGACCACATTAATCGTCTTTGCTATGGTTTTTGTCGTTGGCTTGATTTTATGGTTGTTTGATATGTTCTTGTTTTGGGGAGTTCAGGTGCTAACGGGTCAAGGGGGCTAGCATGGCTCTTAGATGGTATGTTATTCATGCCTACTCGAATTATGAGAACAAGGTTCGTCAAGCATTGGAAGAGCGTATTGAGCGCGAAGGCTTACAAGACCATTTTGGTAAGATAATCGTCCCGACAGAAGAGGTTGTCGAGATGCGGGCAGGGCAGCAGCGCAAGAGTGAAAGAAAGTTTTTTCCTGGCTATGTTTTGGTTCAAATGGAATTGAGTGATGTGACTTGGCATATGGTTCGGGATGTTCCGCGTGTGTTAGGTTTTATCGGGGGCACTGCAGACAAGCCTGCGGCTATTACCGATGCTGAAGCCGAGTTGATATTGAATCGTGTTGAAGATGGGATTAATAAGCCTAAACCGAAGGTGTTGTTTGAGGTGGGTGAGGTTTTGCGTGTAGTTGATGGGCCCTTTAAGGATTTTGATGGTGTCGTTGAGGAAGTTAACTACGAGAAGAGTCGCTTAACCGTGACAGTTATGATTTTTGGGCGATCAACGCCCGTTGATCTTGAGTTTACTCAAGTGGAAAAAGGTTGATAAATTTTTAAAAATGACCCTTGTTGTTTGAAGGTGTTTAAAGGGGAGCCTAGTCGGCGTTTGAACCCACTATGGAGTAGAGCAAATGGCTAAAAAAATTGAAGCGTATATTAAACTGCAGGTAAAGGCAGGTGAGGCTAATCCAAGTCCTCCGGTCGGGCCAGCATTGGGTCAGCATGGTGTTAATATCATGGAGTTTTGTAAAGCGTTTAATGCAAAGACTCAAGAGTTAGAAAAAGGCATGCCTATTCCGGTAATCATTAGCGTGTATGCGGATCGTAGTTTTACTTTTATCACCAAAACACCGCCAGCATCAGTATTGTTAAAAAAAGCGGTTGGTATAGCTAAAGGTAGTGGCGTTCCTAATATCAATAAAGTGGGAACCGTTACCCGTGCGCAACTAGAAGAGATTGCTAAGACTAAAATGCCTGATTTAAATGCGGCAGATTTAGATGCTGCAGTAAAATCAATAGCAGGTAGCGCTCGTAGTATGGGTCTGATCGTGGAGGGTTTGTAAATGGCTAAATTAACTAAACGTGCTAAGGTTATTGCGGAAAAAGTTGATCCCACTAAGTCTTACTCTGTGACTGATGCGGTCAGCGTGCTTAAAGATGTAGCGCTGTCAAATTTTAATGAGTCTGTTGATGTAAGTATTAACTTAGGAGTTGATTCACGTAAATCAGATCAAAATGTGCGTGGTGCAACGGTATTGCCAAACGGTACCGGCAAAACGGTACGGGTAGCTGTTTTCACTCAGGGTGAAAATGCTGATATTGCAAAGGGTGCAGGTGCTGATATTGTCGGTATGGATGATTTGGCCGCTGAAGTTAAAAAAGGCGTGATGGATTTTGACGTAGTTATCGCCTCACCGGATGCTATGCGGGTTGTCGGACAGTTGGGTCAGATTTTAGGGCCACGTGGCCTCATGCCTAACCCAAAGGTAGGTACAGTTACGCCGGATGTGGCGCAAGCCGTTAAAAATGCAAAATCGGGTCAAGTGCGTTACCGAACTGATAAAGCAGGGATTATCCATTGTACAGTAGGAAAGGTTAGCTTTGAGGGTGATGCGATTCAGCAAAATTTAGAAGCCTTGATAGTAGATTTAAAGAAAGCTAAGCCGAGCGCTGCGAAAGGAATTTATTTACAGAAAATCACCTTGTCATCAACGATGGGTCCGGGTTTGTCGATTGATAAAAGCAGTTTAGGTGAGTAATATTTTAAGAACATATTAACGTTCTTAATTAAGACTTTGGGTTACCGATTTCGGTGATCGTCAAAGACCGTAGGTGCGTAAGCATAATCAACTTAGTAACAAGGTTGTCCTGCGTAGATGGTGTCTGGAACTGAGTAATCGGTGAAAGTAACTATTAGGGTGCATCATTAGGGAAATTGATTAATGATGTGTTATGAAAAATTCTGGTAATTATCAGAAAAATTTCGGAGGTAAATTGTGGCATTAGGACTGGATGACAAAAAACTTGTCGTCGAAGAGGTTGCTGCTATCGCCGCTGACGCGCACTCGGCAATTGCTGCTGAATACCGTGGCTTAACGGTAGGAGAGTTGACAGAATTACGTCGGGTTGCTCGTGAATCGGGTGTTTATCTGCGTGTGGTAAAAAATACGTTGGCACAACGAGCTGTTGAAGGAACGGAATTTGAATGCATGAAAGAGGGTATGACAGGACCTCTGATATTTGCATTTTCAATGGAAGATCCTGGATCGGCTCCGCGTGTAATCAATGATTTTGCAAAAGAACATGATAAATTAGTGACTAAGTTAGTTTCTATTGGTGGGCAGTTGTATGATGCCTCCGAGTTGAAACGTTTAGCAATGCTACCGACGCGTGATCAAGCCATCAGTATGTTAATGGCATTGATGAAAGCACCGGTAGAGAAATTTGTCCGTACTTTAGCTGAACCCCATGCTAAGTTAACACGTACCGTTGCAGCGATTAAAGATCAGAAAGAAGCAGCATAAAGTCTCTTTCACATGTAACAAACGAAACAAAAATATAGAGGAATAAAATTATGGCACTTTCACAAGAAGATATTCTGGAAGCGATTTCAAACATGAGTGTAATGGAAGTCGTTGACCTGATTTCTGCAATGGAAGAAAAATTTGGCGTTTCTGCTGCAGCAGCCGTTGCTGCTGCTCCTGCCGCTGCTGACGGTGGCGCTGCTGCTGAAGAACAAACTGAGTTTGACGTAGTCTTGACAAGTCAAGGTTCAAATAAAGTTGCAGTTATTAAAGCCGTTCGTGCTATAACTGGTTTAGGTTTGAAAGAAGCTAAAGCAGAAGTAGACGGCGTGCCTTCAACTGTAAAAGAAGGCGTTAGTAGTACAGAAGCTGAAGAAGTTAAAAAACAGCTTGAAGAAGCGGGTGCTTCTGTAGAAATTAAATAATTTAATTTCTACTCTGTTAATTAGGCATAGCCTATTATAGGTATCTGGCTGGTGACTTATGGTCACCGGCCTTTTACTGTTTGTGTAAGCTAATCAGAAATACCGTTCTTTACGTTGAAGGAAACACGCACTATGGTCTACTCTTTTACCGAGAAAAAACGAATCCGTAATAATTTTGGCAAGGCCTCAGAGGTTATTGATGTACCTTATCTTCTTGCCACACAAATTGATTCGTACGCTAATTTTTTACAGTCAGGTCAATCCCCTGAAACTCGGGAAGAGTTAGGGTTGCATGCAGCTTTTACAACTGTTTTTCCAATTGTAAGTCATTCCGGCTATGCTGTCTTGGAATATGTGAGTTATCGACTCGGCGAGCCTGTTTTTGATGTTCGGGAGTGTCAGCAGCGTGGTGTGACTTATGCGGCTCCGTTACGTGTTTTGGTGCGGTTGGTGATCTACGATAAAGAATCGCCGTTGTCTGCCAAAGTAGTGAAAGACGTACGAGAACAAGAAGTATATATGGGTGAATTACCGTTGATGACGGAAAATGGTACGTTCGTTATTAATGGTACTGAACGTGTTATTGTTTCGCAATTACACCGCTCACCTGGCGTTTTCTTTGATCATGACAAAGGTAAAACACATTCATCTGGGAAATTACTCTTTAATGCTCGAGTTATACCTTACCGCGGATCTTGGTTGGATTTCGAGTTTGATCATAAAGACACCTTATTTGTAAGAATTGATAGACGTCGTAAGATTCCGGCAACTATTTTGCTAAAAGCACTTTCATACAATAATGAAGAAATTATTTCATTGTTCTATGAAACTAATAAGTTCAGTTTATCTGATGATCGATATGTGTTTGATATTATTCCTGAGCGTTTAAGGGGTGATATTGCCACGTTTGATATTACCCATGAAGGAAAAGTTTTTGTCGAAGAAGGACGACGGGTCACCGCTAAGCAGATTCGACAAATGACTAAGGCCGGTGTTAATCAGATTGAAGTTCCTAGGGATTACTTGTTTGGAAAATTATTAGCTAATAATTTGGTTGATGAGTCAACCGGTGAATTAGTTGCTGAAGTGAATGCGGAAATTACGGATGAATTATTAACGGCTATCCAAGCTGTTGGAATTACTGATATAGAGACTCTGTTTGTTAATGAGCTTGACCGGGGGCCTTATATATCCAATGCTATGAAAATTGATAATAGTAGCAACAGAATTGAAGCATTGATTGAAATATATCGCATGATGCGGCCCGGTGAACCGCCGACTCAAGATGCGGCTGAGAAGTTGTTTAAGAATTTGTTTTTCAGTTCTGAGCGTTACGATTTATCTGCGGTTGGTAGAATGAAGTTTAATCGTCGCTTAGGGCGGCAAGAAATTGTTGGTGAAGGAACACTGACAAAAGAAGACATTATTGCTGTGCTTAAAGAGTTAATTGATATTAGGAATGGCAATTTAAATATCGACGATATTGATCATTTGGGGAACCGACGGGTTCGTTCAGTGGGCGAAATGATTGAAAATCAATTTCGAGTTGGCTTGGTGCGTGTTGAAAGAGCGGTCCGGGAGCGTTTAACGCTGGCAGACTCCGAGGGCTTTATGCCTCAGGAAATTATTAATGCTAAGCCGGTATCAGCAGCTGTTAAAGAGTTTTTTGGTTCCAGTCAGTTATCGCAGTTTATGGATCAGAATAATCCGCTATCGCAAGTAACCCATAAACGACGGGTTTCAGCTTTAGGGCCTGGTGGTCTTGCGCGGGAGAGAGCGGGTTTTGAGGTTAGAGATGTTCATACCACGCATTATGGTCGTGTCTGTCCGATTGAAACACCTGAGGGGCCGAATATCGGGTTGATTAATTCGTTGGCGGTTTATGCTAGAACCAATAAATATGGTTTTCTAGAAACCCCCTACCGTAAAGTGGTTGACGGTAAAGTGTCGGATCAGGTTGATTACTTATCAGCGATTGAAGAAGGGGAATACGTAATTGCTCAGGCCAGTGTGGCGGTAGATGCTAATAATCAATTGGTTAAAGGTTTGGTTTCGTGTCGCTATAAAGATGAGTTCCAATTAGCAGCATCTGAAGATGTGCAATATATGGATGTATCTTCAAAGCAGATTGTTTCTGTTGCGGCATCAATTATTCCATTCCTTGAGCATGATGATGCAAACCGTGCGTTAATGGGTTCGAACATGCAGCGACAAGCCGTTCCAACCTTGATTGCTGAGAAGCCTTTAGTCGGTACGGGTATGGAGCGTACCGTAGCTAAGGATTCCGGGGTAACGGTTGTTGCCAAGCGTAGCGGAGTGATTGAGAAGGTGGATGCGGCTCGAATTGTTGTCCGTGTTGACGATTCAGAAACTGAGGCGGGTGAATCAGGGGTTGATATCTATAACCTGATCAAATATACCCGGTCAAATCAAAATACCTGTATTAATCAAAAGCCATTAGTTAAGTTGGCTGATACGGTTAAAGCGGGTGATATTTTAGCCGATGGGCCATCAACTGATATTGGTGAATTAGCACTGGGACAAAATATGCTGATCGCTTTTATGCCATGGAATGGCTATAACTTTGAAGATTCTATTTTGGTGTCTGAGAATGTTGTGAAAGAAGACCGTTTTACGACGATTCATATCGAAGAGAAAACGTGTGTTGCCCGAGATACCAAGCAAAGTCCTGAAGAAATTACGGCTGATATTCCTAACGTGAGCGAAGAAGCGCTGTCGAAGTTAGATGAGTCCGGTATCGTTTATGTGGGTGCTGAAGTGAAAGGCGGAGACATCTTAGTGGGTAAGGTAACCCCTAAGGGTGAGAGTCAATTGACACCGGAAGAAAAATTATTACGGGCAATTTTCGGCGAAAAAGCGGCCGATGTGAAAGATACTTCCTTGCGTGTGCCTAATGGTATGGACGGTCATGTTATTGACGTTCAGGTGTTTACCCGGGAAGGTGTTAAAAAGGATGCCCGTGCACTCTCTATTGAAGAAGAGGAAATTAAGTTTGCTAAAAAGGATTTCGATGATCGACGGTTTATCCTTGAGCAGGATATCTATAGTCGTGTAGAAAAGTTGGTGTTGGGTGAGTCCATCGAATCGTCGATGTTAGGGTTCAAGAAGAGCAAAGAGATTACTGCGGAAATATTGCAGGGAATGGAGCAGAAAAAATGGTTGAGTATTAAGACTACCAATGAAGATCTTAATGTTCAATTAGAAGCCATCACTCTGCAAATTGAAGCATTGCGTAAAGAGTTTGATAAGCAACTGGAAATAAAACGCAATAAGATCACGATGGGTGATGACTTAGCACCCGGTGTATTGAAAATGGTTAAAGTTCATTTAGCGGTTAGAAGACGGATTCAGCCAGGCGATAAAATGGCAGGTCGACACGGAAATAAAGGGGTTATTTCTCAAATCGTTCCGGTTGAAGATATGCCTTATACGGCGGATGGTCGGCCGGTTGATATTCTGTTAAACCCATTAGGTGTGCCTTCACGGATGAATGTAGGGCAGGTTTTAGAAACGCATTTAGGTTGGGCTGCTAAGGGGCTTGGTTTTAAGATTGGTGAGATGATCAGAGCACAAGCTAAAATTCAAGATGTTAGAGATTATCTAGGACGTATCTATAATACCAGCGGTCGTGAAGAAGATTTAGATGGCTTTTCTGATAAAGAAATAATGGAAATGGCAACAAATTTGACCGGTGGTGTGCCCATGGCGTCACCTGTTTTTGATGGTGCTTCTGAGGATGATATCAGGGCTATGCTGAAATTGGCTGATTTGCCAGAGCATGGTCAAACTACTTTATTTGATGGCTTGACCGGTGATAAATTTGAACGTGAAGTGACCGTTGGTTACATGTATATGTTGAAATTGAATCATTTAGTTGATGACAAAATGCATGCAAGGTCGACAGGGCCCTACAGTCTAGTGACGCAGCAACCGTTAGGCGGCAAGGCGCAGTTTGGTGGGCAACGCTTTGGAGAAATGGAAGTATGGGCGCTTGAGGCTTATGGTGCAGCGTATACGTTACAGGAAATGTTGACTGTGAAATCTGATGATGTCAGTGGGAGGACCAGAATGTACAAAAATATTGTCGATGGCAAGCACGATATGGATGCCGGGATGCCTGAATCATTTAATGTATTAGTTAAAGAGATTCGATCTTTAGGGATTAACATTGAGCTCGAAAGGCAGAAATAATTCGAAACATAATGGCTTATAGACACGCTGGGTTATTCCAGATCGTATCGTTTGATTAGAGGACAAGCGCTTGAGAGATTTATTTAATGTTTTAAACCGTCAGGGTCAGGTTGAAGATTTTGATGCAATTCGAATTGGGTTGGCGTCGCCGCAGAGAATTCGGTCGTGGTCATTTGGAGAAGTTAAAAAACCTGAAACAATTAATTACCGGACATTTAAACCGGAAAGAGACGGGTTGTTTTGTGCCAAGATTTTTGGTCCAGTTAGTGATTATGAATGTTTGTGTGGTAAATATAAGCGTCTGAAACATCGCGGTGTTATTTGTGAGAAATGCGGCGTTGAAGTGACGCTTTCTAAAGTCCGCCGTGAGCGGATGGGTCATATTGATTTAGCCAGTCCGGTTGCGCATATTTGGTTTTTAAAATCATTGCCTTCTAGAATCGCGTTATTGCTTGATATGACTTTACGCGAAATAGAGCGGGTTCTGTATTTTGAATCATTTGTTGTATTAGAGCCTGGGATGACGCCATTAGAGCGCGGTGAATTATTAACCGATGATGAGTATCTTGAGAAAGTTGAAGAGTACGGTGATGATTTTGATGCCAAGATGGGTGCAGAAGCAATCTTTGCATTGTTGAAATCTATTGACTTGCCGGGCGAAGTTACCGATTTACGCGATAATATTAATGCCACCAGTTCTGAGACTAAAATTAAGAAGTTTTCCAAGCGTTTAAAAGTATTGGAGGCGTTGTTGAACTCTGAAAATCGTCCAGAATGGATGATTTTAACGGTCCTTCCGGTATTGCCGCCAGAGCTACGTCCTTTGGTTCCATTGGATGGTGGTCGTTTTGCTACGTCTGACTTAAATGATTTGTACCGCCGAGTGATAAACCGAAATAATCGCTTAGGACGCTTACTTGAGTTGAGTGCGCCGGATATTATTGTTCGTAATGAGAAAAGAATGCTTCAGGAGTCTGTTGACGCGTTATTAGATAATGGTCGACGTGGACGGGCCATTACCGGTACCAATCGTCGTGCGTTAAAGTCACTCGCGGATATGATTAAAGGTAAACAAGGCCGTTTTAGACAAAATTTGCTCGGAAAACGGGTTGATTATTCAGGGCGTTCAGTCATTGTGGTGGGGCCTACGCTGAAATTACATCAATGTGGCTTACCCAAGAAAATGGGTCTGGAGTTATTCAAGCCGTTTATTTTTAGTAAGCTTCAGTTGCGTGGTTTGGCGACTACAATCAAGGCAGCTAAGAAGTTGGTTGAAAAGGAAGGCGGGGAGGTTTGGGACATTCTCGAAGAAGTTATTCGAGAGCATCCGATTATGCTTAACCGCGCACCCACATTGCATCGATTGGGGATTCAGGCTTTTGAGCCGACCTTGATTGAGGGCAAAGCGATTCAGTTACATCCGCTGGTTTGTAGTGCTTTTAATGCAGATTTTGACGGTGACCAAATGGCAGTCCATGTTCCCTTGTCAATAGAGGCGCAACTTGAAGCCAGAACGTTGATGATGGCTACCAATAATATTCTTTCACCAGCCAACGGTGAACCTGTTATTAATCCGACTCAGGACGTGGTCTTAGGTTTATATGCGATCAGTCGTGAAAAAATAAATGCTAAAGGTGAAGGCAGTATTTTTGCTGACTTAGATGAAATTTATAAAGCGTTGCATTTTAAGAAGGTTGAGGTTCGAACGAAGATTCAATTACGGATTAAAGAAAAAATTCTTAATGATGTGGGTGAGTTTGAGTATCGTACCCGTCGGGTGAAAACCACGGTGGGTCGTGGGTTAATTTGGGAAATTGTTCCTGAGGGAATGCCTTTTAGTGTCGTTAATTGTGATATGACCAAAAAGAATATCTCAAAGTTAATTGATTACTGTTATCGGAACTTAGGGATTAAAGAAACCGTTGTATTGGCAGACCAACTCATGTATTTGGGTTTTAGGTCAGCAACAAAGGTTGGTGTTTCAATTGGTCTTGAGGATATGGCGGTGCCTAAAGGCAAATCCCCTATTATTGACTCCTCTGAAAAAGAAGTGAAAGACATTCAGGATCAATATTCCTCTGGTTTGGTAACAGAGGGTGAGCGTTACAATAAGGTTGTTGATATCTGGTCTCGTGCTAACGAGCAAGTGGCTAAAGTGATGATGGAAGGCTTAGGCGAAGAAGATACAATCGATGCCGAAGGCAATACCGTTAAAGAAAAATCATTTAATTCTATTTTTATGATGGCTGATTCCGGGGCGCGGGGTTCTGCAGCCCAAATCAGACAGCTTGCTGGAATGAGGGGTTTGATGGCCAAGCCCGATGGCTCCATTATTGAAACGCCGATTACGGCGAATTTTCGAGAAGGTCTAGATGTATTGCAGTACTTTATTTCCACGCACGGTGCTCGGAAAGGTTTGGCCGATACGGCCCTTAAAACAGCGAATTCAGGTTATTTGACTCGTCGTTTAGTGGACGTGGCGCAGGATTTGGTAGTCTCTATGGTTGACTGTGGATCTGAAGGGGGGTTAACTTTAACGCCGATCATTGAGGGGGGTGACGTGGTCATGCCGTTGAGTGAGCGTGTCTTGGGGCGTGTTGTTTCTGCTGATGTTCTCGATGGTGCGGGTGAAAAGGTCTTGGTCCCTGCTAAAACCATGTTGGATGAGGGCTTGGTTGCACTGCTGGAAGAAAATGGGGTCGATGAGTTATTGGTTCGCTCTATTATTACGTGTGAGGCACGTCATGGCGTTTGTTCATTTTGTTATGGCCGTGATCTAGGGCGAGGTCATTTGGTCAATAGTGGTGAAGCCGTTGGTGTTATTGCAGCGCAATCAATTGGTGAGCCTGGAACACAGTTGACCATGCGTACTTTCCATATTGGGGGTGCAGCATCAAGGGCTGCGGCAGTGAGTAATGTACAGATTAAGTCGGAAGGAACCGTTAAGCTGAATAACCTTAAGACGGTGCTGAATAAAGAGGGTAGTTTGGTTGCGGTTTCACGTTCTGGGGAGGTCGGTATTGTTGATAAATATGGCCGCGAAAGAGAGCGTTATAAAATACCTTACGGTGCAGTGATTTCTGAAAAAGAAGGCGGCCATGTTAATGCTGGTGATATTATCGTTAATTGGGATCCGCATACACATCCGGTTGTGACGGAAGTTCGGGGTTTTGTTAAATTAGTCGATTTTATTGAAGGGATTACGGTTCGTCAAGAATCTGATGAGGTCACGGGTTTAAGTTCTTTAATTGTTATTGATCCTAAACAACGGGGCAGTGCCGGTAAAGAGTTGCGTCCGATGGTGAAATTAGTCGATGAAAACGAGGCCGATCTGTATCTTTCTGGTACAGAGATTGTGGCTCAGTACTTCCTGCCAACCGGAGCGATAGCAAATATCAAGGATGGTGAAGAGGTGCAGGTGGGTGACGTATTAGCTAGAATTCCACAGGAATCCAGTAAAACGCGTGATATTACCGGTGGTTTGCCGCGGGTAGCTGATTTGTTTGAGGCGCGTAAAACGAAAGATCCCGCTATTCTTGCAGAAGCCACCGGTGCAGTTTCTTTTGGTAAGGAAACTAAAGGTAAACAAAGAATTGTCATTACTGATGCAAGTGGCGAGCAATATGAGACCTTGGTTCCGAAATGGCGCCATATCACGGTTTTTGAAGGTGAGTTTGTTGAAAAGGGCGAAACGATTGCTGAAGGTGAATTGACACCGCATGATATTTTACGGTTGCGGGGTGTTGAGGAGCTGGCCGCCTATTTGGTTAAGGAAATTCAGGACGTTTACCGTTTGCAAGGGGTGAAGATTAACGATAAGCATATTGAGGCGATTATTCGTCAAATGCTCAGAAAAGTTGAGATTACATCCTCTGGTGAAACTGATTTTACCAAAGGTGAGCAGTTAGAGCGGTTGTTGGTTAATGAGGTCAATAAGAAAATGGAAGCAGAAGATAAGGTTCCCGCTACTTTTGCGCCGATGCTTTTGGGTATTACTAAAGCATCACTGGCAACAGAATCTTTTATTTCAGCCGCTTCATTCCAGGAAACAACCCGGGTCTTAACCGATGCGGCAGTGAGAGGTTTAAAAGATGAACTTCATGGGTTGAAGGAAAATGTTATCGTTGGTCGTTTAATTCCAGCCGGTACAGGCTTGGCTTACCATGCGAAGCGAAAACAGGCTAAGTTAGATCGGTTGAATGACTTAAACGTCGTTGAAGAAACCAAGGTTGATGTTGATGAGGTTGAAGAAGCATTGAAAAAAGCTTTGAATACTGAAATGTAATTTCAAAAAATTAAAAAAGGGTACAAGTAATTTTATTTTTTGGCAGGTTAGTTCTTATTTTGACTTAACCTGCCCATCGATGCTGAGTAAATCTGTGTAATTCCGAGTTCACATGGTATTAGGTTCTAAAAGGATTTATAGGTCTTCGGTTAGGTATAACTTGACTTGTATGGGTTAACTATTTATTATAAGCGGCTAGCTTGTTTGATCAGGTTAGTTAAAGAATATTTGTGAATCCGTTGCACAGTGTGCGGCGGTTTTTTTATTGCCTGATGCTTAAAAATTTATTTGGAGTCTAAAAGATATGGCCACGATTAACCAGTTGGTTCGTAAGCCGAGAGTTAGAAAGATTGTGAAAAGTAACGTGCCTGCATTGGATGCATGCCCACAAAGACGGGGTGTGTGCACTCGTGTTTACACGACCACGCCTAAGAAGCCGAACTCAGCTTTGCGTAAGGTAGCGCGGGTTAGGTTGACCAACGGTTCGGAAGTGAGTAGTTATATTGGTGGTGAAGGGCATAATCTTCAGGAGCATTCCGTGGTCTTGATTCGTGGAGGTCGTGTTAAGGATCTCCCGGGTGTTCGTTATCATGTTGTGCGAGGTAGTCTTGATACCTCAGGTGTTGATGGAAGAAAACGTGGGCGTTCGAAGTATGGCGCTAAAAGACCAAAAAGTTAATTAGGTACGGTAGAAAATGTCTAGAAGAAGAGCGGCCGAAAAGAGAAGTATCCTTCCAGATCCTAGGTTTGGGAGTGAATTGTTAGCAAAGTTCATGAATATGATTATGGTGAGTGGCAAAAAGTCAGTTGCTGAGAATATTGTATATGGTGCGTTAGATGTGATTGAAAGTAAGGGGCATGAAGCGCCTTTAGACGTGCTTATTAAGGCGTTAGACAATATTCAGCCTCGTGTTGAAGTAAAGTCTCGACGTGTCGGGGGTGCGACCTATCAGGTTCCTGTTGAGGTGATGCCTTCGCGCCGTGTCGGTTTGGCAATGCGTTGGACGATAGATGCAGCTAGAAAAAGAAATGAGCGTGGCATGGCTTTGAAGTTGGCGGGTGAGTTGATGGATGCCTCTGAAAACCGAGGTTCTGCAGCTAAGAAGCGTGAAGATACACATAGAATGGCTGATGCTAATAAGGCATTTGCACATTACCGTTGGTAAGTTAAATTTACTGTTAAATAGTGATTTGAAGTGGCTCGGCAGACAGATATTAACCGATATCGTAATATCGGGATTATGGCGCATATTGATGCCGGCAAGACCACAACCACGGAGCGGGTACTGTATTACACCGGAGTCTCTCATAAGATAGGAGAGGTTCATGACGGTGCGGCTACCATGGATTGGATGGCGCAAGAGCAGGAGCGTGGAATTACCATAACGTCTGCTGCAACCACTTGTTTTTGGAGTGGCATGGATAAGCAGTTTCCTGAGCATCGTATCAATATTATTGATACGCCGGGACACGTCGATTTTACGATTGAAGTAGAACGGTCTTTGCGGGTTTTAGACGGAGCTTGTTCGGTTTTTTGCGCTGTTGGCGGTGTTGAGCCTCAGTCTGAAACGGTCTGGCGACAGGCTAATAAATACCAGGTGCCACGGTTGGCGTTTGTGAATAAGATGGATAGATCCGGAGCTGATTTTTTCCGGGTTGTCAGGCAGATGGCTGATCGTTTGGGAGCAAGGCCGGTCGTAATGCAGATCCCTATAGGGGCTGAGGAACATTTTGAGGGGGTTGTGGATCTCATTAAAATGAAGGCTATCTATTGGGAAGAAGGTGACATGGGTGTTGCGTTCGAAGAAAGAGAAATACCTGAGGGTATGCTTGAGTTGTGTCAGGAATGGCATGAGAGATTGGTTGAGGCAGCAGCAGAGGCTACTGACGACTTGTTAGGTAAGTATTTGGAGTCAGGTGGGTTGTCGGACGCTGAGATTAAAGCGGGGATTAGGCAGCAAACCATCGCAAATGACCTTGTGCCAACGATCTGCGGTTCGGCTTTTAAGAATAAGGGTGTTCAGGCCATGTTGGATGCCGTGGTTGAGTATCTTCCGTCGCCAACTGAAGTGGCGGCGATTAAGGGTGTTCTGGCGGATGAGATTACTGAGGCTGAACGACCTGCTGACGACAAGGTGCCTTTTTCTGCGTTAGCCTTTAAAATTGCCACGGACCCATTTGTTGGAACGTTGGTTTTTTTCAGGGTCTATTCAGGAGTTTTGAAAAGCGGTGACCGGATTTTTAATTCGGTTAAGAAAAAGAAAGAACGTGTAGGTCGTATTGTTCAGATGCATGCGAACAGTCGGCAAGAAGTTGATGAAGTTTATGCTGGGGATATTGCCGCAGCGATTGGCTTGAAGGATGTGAATACAGGGGATACCTTGTGTGTAATGGACTCTGAGATCGTTCTGGAGCGAATGGAGTTTCCGGAGCCGGTAATTTCGGTTGCGGTTGAGCCTAGAACGAAGGCGGATCAGGAAAAGATGGGTATTGCGTTAGCAAAGTTAGCGCAGGAAGACCCTTCGTTTCGGGTTCATACGGATGATGAGACAGGGCAAACAATCATTTCAGGGATGGGTGAGCTTCATCTTGAGATTATTGTTGATCGATTGCAACGAGAATTTGCTGTTGAGGCAAATGTAGGAGCGCCGCAGGTTTCTTACAGAGAAACAATAAAGTCCTCTGTTGAGTGTGAAGGAAAGTTCATACGTCAGTCTGGAGGGCGTGGTCAGTACGGTCATGTGTGGCTTAAGTTAGAGCCGCAGGCGGAAGGATCTGGTTATGAGTTTGTTAATCAAGTGGTAGGTGGAACAGTCCCAAAGGACTATATCCCGGCGGTTGATAAAGGTGTGATTGAACAAATGAAAAATGGGGTTTTAGCTGGTTTTCC
>MPSY01000289.1 GCA_001901525.1 Methylococcales bacterium OPU3_GD_OMZ
AAAAGATGTAATTTTCGGCGATGACGCCCGTACTAAAATCGCTGCAGGTGTCAATGTTTTGGCAAATGCAGTAAAAGTAACTCTGGGCCCTAAAGGCCGTAATGCCGTACTCGACAAGAGTTTTGGTGCACCGACTATTACTAAAGATGGGGTGTCGGTTGCAAAAGAAATCGAATTGCAAGATAAATTCGAAAATATGGGCGCGCAAATGGTTAAAGAAGTTGCATCTCATACTTCAGATGCGGCCGGTGACGGTACCACAACCGCCACAGTGTTAGCACAAGCCATCGTTAATGAAGGTTTGAAAGCGGTTGCAGCGGGCATGAACCCGATGGATCTAAAACGTGGTATTGACCAAGCAGTCATTGTGGCTGTCAGTTCCATTGAAGAATTAGCCGTACCGTGTACCGATGGCAATGCGATTGCTCAGGTCGGTACTATTTCAGCGAATTCAGATACTTCAGTAGGTCAGATCATTGCCGATGCCATGGGCAAAGTCGGTAAAGAGGGCGTGATTACGGTTGAAGAAGGCAGCGGTCTGGATAATGAGTTAGATGTAGTTGAAGGCATGCAGTTTGACCGTGGCTACCTCTCACCTTACTTTATTAACAATCAAGACAGCATGAGTGTTGAGTTGGAGAACCCATTCATTTTGATCT
>MPSY01000174.1 GCA_001901525.1 Methylococcales bacterium OPU3_GD_OMZ
GTACTTTACCAATTTTCTGGCGAAGGGCTGGCCGATGTCCAGCAATTGGCCAGACGCCTGCTAGTGAATATCTTGCTGGCCAATGGCGATGCACATCTAAAGAATTGGAGCCTTTTGTATAAAGACCACTATACACCGACACTATCTCCAGCCTACGATATTGTTACAACCCATGTTTATATCGAAAACGAAACACAATACGCCCTAAACCTTGGAAAAAACAAAGCGTGGTTTAACGCAACTACCAAGCACTTTCAAATCTGGGCTAATAAATCGGGTATTCCATGGCGCACTATCAGGCCACATTTGGATGACACATTGGAAAGAGCACGGTCATTATGGCCTAGTGCCTTAGAAAACTTACCCATGGATGAGGCGCATAAAGAGAAACTCAAAATACATTGGCGAAACCTTAAAGAAGATTTCCGCATTGAATCAAACAAATAAGCCTTAATCATTAAGTTAGCCACACTAAAGAATAAAACCCATAAACTAACCCCCTCACCACCTCAACTAATACCGATAATGGTCAGGCTTATCAGGTCTAACAACCGAAATATTTAAATCATCTGCTTAAGTTTAATGCCATCAAATTCACACCCCAAACAAATAGGAATAAAATAAAGGGCCAATATTCAGTGCATTGAAAACTGCTTATAGCTAACCACTTCAATATGATTACTCAACGCAATAGATTCTCCACTATACACAACGAGACCACGAGATAGTGGCGTATTAGATCCAGAAAAAGTAAGTAAGCCTTTGGCAAATTTAGCATGCCAGGTCGATGATGATTTTATTTCAACACCCACCAGCCCTGCTGCTGTTTTACAGAGCAAATCAATCTCGACACCGTTGCTATCTCTAAAAAAATACAAGTCTGCACTTCGACCTTGGTTGTACCGATCTTTTAACGCTTCTATGACGACTAGATTTTCAAAAATATTACCCACCAGTGGATCACGACTGACTTGCTCTGACTGTTCAATACCTAGCAAATAAGCCAATAGCCCTACATCGGTAAAATAATACTTAGGAGATTTTATAACCCGCTTACCAAAATCCTCAAAGTAAGGCGGTAGTTTAAACACAACAAATGAGGCTTCAAGAATGGAAAGCCATTGTTTAATGGTTATTGCGCTGACACCCACATCATTTGACAATGACTGATAGTCCACTAACTGTCCCACCCGACCAGCGAGTAACTTAATAAATTTTTCAAATAAGCTGACGTCTTTGAGTTTAATTAACTGCCTGACATCTCTTTCAACATAGGTTTGATAATAATTTGAATAGGCACGATTAGCCCTTTGATTCTGATCATAAATACGCGGTAAAAACCCATTCACAACATAGGATTCAAAATCATCAAATTCAATTTTTGCACCTTTTAGTTCAGCAATAGAAAGTGGTAAAAGATGTAGAACGCCTGTACGTCCGGCTAAAGACTGAGAGACAGCAGCGCGCAGTTCTAATTGGTGAGAGCCTGTGAGTACAAAACGACCATTAACCTTTTCACTATCGACAATACCTTGTAAATAACTGAGTAAAATAGGTGTGCGTTGAATCTCATCAAAAATTGTCTTGCCTTGATAACGCTTTAAAAAAGCCTTGGGGTCCTCAACGGCTAACTCTCTATGCTCGGGATCTTCTAACGACACGTAATCATAGTCTGGCAAAACATGGCGCACCAAAGTTGTTTTTCCAGCTTGACGAGGGCCCAAAATAGTTACTATCGGATATTCTTGCAATTGTACAAGCAACTCTTGAGTGATATCTCTTTTAATCATAATCGCCACAAAAATCATGTAATACTAAAGTTCAACTATAGTATTACATAAAAACCAACTATCCTAAATAAATATTATGCCCTCAATTAAGCCCTCACACCCATCCACCTGCGCTAACCGGCTAAACCCAAAGAGTAGTTATCCCAATGCCTTTTCAATTTAGCCCGTATTACTACGTAAAA
>MPSY01000290.1 GCA_001901525.1 Methylococcales bacterium OPU3_GD_OMZ
GCTGTAATAGCCTTTAACATACCAATCCGAACACCATTCCCATACATTGCCGCTCATATCGTACAGTCCCAGCTCATTGGGCTGTTTTTGTGCCACAGGATGGGTCTTACTGCGGGAATTGCTATTATACCATCCCACAGCATCAAGGTCGTTGCTGCCGCTGTATTTGTACCCTTTACTTTTGTTTCCACCACGGGCGGCATATTCCCATTCTGCTTCTGTAGGCAAGCGTTTTCCTACTTTATTAGCATAAGCAACCGCATCATGCCAAGATACTTGTTCTACAGGGCAGTCATCACAACCGCTGAAATTAGATGGGTTTTTGCCCATCACTTTTCTGTATTCCGCCTGTGTCACTTCCGTTTTATCCATATAAAAACTGCTCACCGTTACCGTGTGAATGGGTTTTTCATCACTCTCGCTGTTGCTCCCCATCTGGAATGTGCCGCCGGCAACGTAAACCATGCCCTGGGGTGCTTTTACACCTACAAACACTTTAAAATTTGCATTTAATCCACTAAGGTCATTTTGTGTCATAAAATTGATTTCTTTTCTTTTTCCCGGTTTTACATTTTTGCCAATATCGCCCCTGGCATTAGTTACGGTTTCATAGTTTCGGCCCCCATCGGTGGAAACATCCAGCATTATTTCTTCTTT
>MPSY01000291.1 GCA_001901525.1 Methylococcales bacterium OPU3_GD_OMZ
TCAGGACGGCGTGCGCTGTTCTTCCGCGACCTTGATGCTAATGCTATTGAAATTTGTGAACAACCCTAAAGTTAACTAATGCCGAAAGCTACCCTCTGTTTTCAGGGCACGCTCGATATCTCGTTATTTATCCGTAATAACCCGATAGTGTTCTTGATGTAACGATGTTGGATTGTTTGTTTTTAACAAAAATATCCCAAAATCTCTAGTTAGATAAGTTAAAGATAGTTAAAATTATTGTTACACGGCGCAAAAAAGCTCTGTAGCCCGCATGATGGGGAGTCTTATTTTGTACCATGGGTTTCAGCTGCTCCTGCTGATGTTATGAATGTGCATGTGGAGCGATATGCTTCAGGTCGTTATAGTTTCGCGGTCACCGTTAACCATCCTGATGAGGGGGTGGGATCATTATGCCGATGGTTGTTCGTCCCCATGTGGACGAACAACCCTTTAGAGGTGGCCACTGTTAGAGTAAAATGTTCTAAAGATGGCTTTGTTCGTTATTATAATCATGAACGTTATCATGAATCCTTGAACAATCTAACGCCTGCAGATGTATTTTATTGTCGTGATACAGAAATACTTAATCAACGGGGAATATTAAACAAAACACGTTGGCTATGCGTAAGCAATTACATTACGATAAACAACACA
>MPSY01000175.1 GCA_001901525.1 Methylococcales bacterium OPU3_GD_OMZ
CTTTATACACAGTGTGATTCCATCGGTATTAGCCGAAATGATATTGAGTCCGACACGGTCCATGGCTTCGATTAACATCAGCAGTGCCAGTTGTCCGGTGAGGGTTATACCGATAACAAGGTTAGGTGAGAACAATGCGCTATCTGGGTAGCCGGTTTTACCAAAGGTGCTGTTGATAACGATTTTTAATGAATGGGCATCACTGCTATAGCCTTTAGTCTTTGCCTCAATGCGCCGGTCTACTAGATCTTTAAAGGTCTGGTTGAACCGCTCGGTCATGTGTTCGGGGTGCCAACCGGTTCTAATTATAATGTTGGGGTAATAGCTGACAACATCGACATCGACAATTTGATAATTTTCATCGGCCTTATATTGGCCGCTACTGTCTTTGCTGTGAAGTCCCCCTAAACCAATTTTAAAAATTCGATCACCCATACAAACCGTACGGTTCTTAAGACTATCGGGGGTGATAATTCGACCGGATACCCCTAGTTTATAGGTGGCAGATTCCATGTCATTGAGCAGTGCTTTAACTTGTTGGGTTTTGGGTTGGATAAAATCAGGGGCTTTAAATTGATAAACCTCATGCTTCACGACGGCTTTTTTGAGCAAATGCGGGGTGGTTCCGTATTCTGCAACCAAGACTTTCTCAGCAATGGCAGCATCACCCGATGAGCGTAGATCAATATGGTATTTTTTACCTAAATCTTCCCGTAATTTGAGCTGTGGTTTTAATTGCTGATAGAGTTTTTGGGTAATGCGGCAGTCGTTCTGACAATAGCTGGAGACTATTGCTTGCTGTGATGCATCAAGGGGCACAGTTGGGTCAAACGGCAGTTCCTGTAATTTAGGATAATGCATACGTGCCGCCAGTAATTTTAACCCACACCAACCTGCAATCAAGGGCTGGATATCTATAAGGTCTAACGACGGGTTTTGGGTAAGGTCATCAAGACCAAATGCTTTACGAACTGTCCATGATGGGCTGTCAGCTTTGATCAGGGCTGAACTTAATTCATAAATGCGTTCAGGGGCAAATCCCATTAATACCGCACTTAAAATGACATTGTCATAATTTCTATTATTAAACCCTAATAACGTGTCACGGGTAATGACTGTAATGAGTGCGCTTTTGTCTACAGGATATGAAAACTGATGCCACGCGTCATTCTCTAAGAATGACACGTGATACCAATTCGGATAGACCTCAAAATCAAAGATGATCATCCGCGTGTAGAGTTAGCTTAAAATACTGGCTAAATCATCCGCAGCCGATCCGGGTGGATCCAATTCATCACAGTCACCCCCGGTGTCTTTTTCAAAGGCACTGACGCCGGCAGATGAACTGATCGGAGTGCCTTTTCTTTTTAACCAGACTGCCTGTAAGCCCCAGGACACCCCTTTATTACCGGTATGGCTATAGGCAAAGGGTGAAAGGGCAACATCTCCTTGCATGCCATCAGGTTCAAGACCTGGCATATCGGAAAGTGGCTTTTTATCTTTGCCGCAGATGACAGTTGGAGCGAACTTGGTTTTTGCGTTGATGTAAT
This sequence comes from Methylococcales bacterium OPU3_GD_OMZ, assembly GCA_001901525.1. Taxonomy (GTDB): domain Bacteria; phylum Pseudomonadota; class Gammaproteobacteria; order Methylococcales; family Methylomonadaceae; genus OPU3-GD-OMZ. The sequence continues at coordinate 1,551 of MPSY01000175.1, forward strand.
AGGCGTTGTGAAAAACCGGGTGACGCTTTTTATATTCCCCAGTGACAGGATCTTTTTCACTGCCATCACGAATGCCAAGGTCAATTCCTGATGGGAGTTCACCTGAATTAGCATTTTTAGCAATGTCGATAGCCAGATTACGAAGCGCCTCAAAGGACGAGGTCTCATCCTTGGGAATAAGGATACAACTGGAGTAACGCGGTTCAGCACCTTGGACCATAGCACGGGGTTCTATGAACGCTGTGTAGGCAAAGGTTACATTTCTTACTGTAGTTTTACTTTTCATATTTTCTCTCATTAAGTTTTATCACTGTCGAATTTGCGAGTGTCGGTCATTCGACGTTAGGTGCGTTTTTCGTAAAACACAGGTGCATAATACGGGGCTTTTATATGTTTTTGT
>MPSY01000040.1 GCA_001901525.1 Methylococcales bacterium OPU3_GD_OMZ
CTGTTTAATGTGCTGTTTTGAGTCCCTTTTAGTGATTTAAAGAAGGGTTTTTTAATGATCTAAAATTAAGAAGTTATGATCATCCTTGGACTTTCTGCGTATTATCACGATAGTGCATCCGCACTGGTTGTTGATGGGGATATTATTGCCGCAGCACAGGAAGAACGTTTCACTCGTAAAAAACATAATCTCAGTTTTCCTGAAAATGCGATCGCTTATTGTTTGCATGAGACTGGTGTTGAATTAACAGCGGTGAATTATATGGTTTTTTATGATAAGTTTCTCGTGAAATTTGATCGTTTGTTAGAGACTTATCTAGCGTATGCTCCCCGCGGTTTTAATTCGTTTATTGCCGCGATGCCTATTTGGTTGAAGGAAAAACAGTTTCTTAAGCGCACCTTAAAGAAAGAATTGATGGCGCTCAGCCCTTTAGAGGAAAAACAGCTCCCGACACTTCTGTTTACCGAACATCATCAGGCCCATGCCGCTTCTGCCTTTTACCCGAGTCCCTTTGAAGTTGAAATCATGAATCATGCTAGGGATCGTGTTAGAAAATGGGGCGGGGAGTTGTATTTTGTCTATGTGCCTGAGTTTTCTAGATATTCAGGGGCTGTTGAAGATCATGACGATTATAGAAAGCGCCAAGTGGTTATTGATACAGTTAAAGCTCTGGGTATTTCCGTTGTTGATTTACACTAAGACTTTTTTAGCAGTCATGCTGATCCCGTTTCTTTTTTTATCCGTTTAGAGTAAAGGGGCATTATACCGCCGAAGGTTATCAGCACATCGCTAATACGATTGTGAGCCAAATAAAGACATTATCACTTCAATAGAGACAGTAGAATGGAAGGAAATACTGAGAAAACAATGGTACAACTTTTGGCTGGTCAGCGACCCGATGGAGAACTGGTTTTTGAATCAGTTCCGGCACTAGCGAAAGGTGAGGATTGTTATCAACTACTCTTGTCGCCCGTCTTTGCTAAAGGGGCTGCAAAGCATGATTTGATACGCATCAAAATGGCGGGTCAGTTTGTTGTTGAAAAACATAATGGTTATTTATGCGTTCGGGTTTTTTCAAGAACTGAAACGAAACTTCTTCATCAAGCGATGGAAAAATCATTATTACTATTAAAAGCAGACCTTGATCACCAAGATGAACGTATGCTGGTCTACAGTATTCCCGTTGAGTCTGGTTTTGACGAAATTGAGGCGGTATTTAATACGCTGTCAAAAGGTTTTGAACAAACGCAATGGTTTTATAGTAATGTTTACGATCCAGATGATGGTCAGACACCACTTAATTGGTGGCATGATTATTTAGCAAAGTAAAAGGGCACGTTTATGTTGATGGTTATTTCTCCTGCTAAGTCCCTTGATTTTGAGAGTACATTAGCGACAACTAAATTCTCCCAGTCAGTTTTCTTAATGCAGAGTCAGCAATTAATTAGTGAAATTCAGGCATTATCACCGGTAGAGCTAGAACAACTCATGGGAATTAGTCCGCAATTGGCAAGCCTTAATTTTCATCGTTTTCAGAATTGGAAATTACCCTTTGAGGCTACAAATTCAAGACCCGCGGTTTTAGCTTTTACTGGCGATGTTTATCAAGGCCTGCAAGCGACTTCCTTAACGGAGGCGCAATTTGATTTTGCACAAGGACACTTACGTATTTTGTCAGGTTTGTATGGTTTATTACGTCCGTTGGATTTGATTCAACCGTATCGATTAGAAATGGGCACACGATTTGAAAATACCCAAGGGAAGAATCTTTATGCGTTTTGGGGCAGTCAAATTAACCAGCAATTAACCAAGGATCTTCATCAGTCAGGCTCCAATGTTTTAATTAATTTAGCCTCTAACGAATATTTTAAAGCAGTTAATGCTAAGCAATTACTTGCCGATGTAATCACGCCGGTGTTTAAAGATTATAAAAAGGGTCAATATAAGGTCATTAGCTTTTATGCTAAGAAAGCGCGAGGGCTGATGACTGCTTATATTATTAAGAATGCTATTAATGCGCCAGAGGCCATAAAAAATTTTAATGTTAACGGTTATTATTTCAGTCCTGAATTTTCCAATGAGACGGAATGGGTTTTTCTGCGTGATGAAATGCTTTCAGGCTAATAATGCTTAGCGATCTTTTAAGTAGAGATCGTTGGAAATATGTTTTTAACAAGGTACTTTCTTTTATGTGTATGAACATGAGACTTTTGATGCTTATTTTATGCTGTTTTGTGAGTTCGCCGGTGCTGGCGGGCATAAGCAATGATCAGCAAAAAATAGAGAAAACCGTTAGTCAACTGTTAGCATTTAACGATGCTTTGGGGGGTATTGAGAGTGGTACGGCGCATGAAGCGGTATTGAATCAATTATTGGAAGAGCAGATTAGTCAGTTAGATCAATTGATGGCCTTATTAAAAAGGACATCGGCACGTAAATTACCGAAAATTGGTAATGAACGTCAATTAAGTTTTTTTCAATCACGAATTACGGTCAATCAAGAACGTGGTAATGAAATGGCCGTGTTGAGGGATCAATTGAGTGTTGAGTACTTGAATGCTAGTCAGGCTATAAATCGTTATATTGAATACTTAATCGAAGCATCAAACCGCTACAAAGGGATTCAAGCCATTGTCGTTGACTCACAAAAAGCGCTTAATAAAAGTCAAAAGGTTGCTGATTTATTACCATTGCCTGAAAGCAAAGAAGACAACCAAATTACAGTTGATGTTAGAAATAATTATCAGCAGTTTACCCGGGTTAATACGACTTACCAGGATATCTTGAAGTATGTAATTAATAATCCTCGTAAAATTGCCTCGATACATTGGTTTCAACAATTCTCATTACTGTCTGCAATCTCTTATATAAATAATTTTGATGGTATTCGTGCGATTAATTACAAGCTGATCCCGTTTAATGTCGACATTGGAGGAATTAGTTTATCGTTTGTTATTATTGCTTTAGTTTATTTTAGTTATCCTCTCTTTTTTAGATTTACTAATTATTTCATCAAGAAGTATGTATCTGATGATGACGATCATCAAGATCAGAATTATCAACAGGTTGTTCGCCCTATACGAATGGGACTGATGTTTTTTGGTATTGATTTGGCAACGTATGCATTTTTTTACAAAGCTGATTATCGAAGCGTCATAGAGTCGATGAGCTTTGTCATTTTTAGCCTAATATTTGTCTGGTTGTTGTTGTGTATTATTAACATTGTTGTAATGGTGCATTTAAAAAGGCTCACGCGGATAAATAAGGACCTGAGAAAGGAATTAGTGGCGCTGGGTGTTCAAGTTGTTAAGGCCATTATTATTATTGTCGTGATGGCGGTGGTTTTAAGTCATTTTGGAATTAATATCACAGCGATATTATCAACGTTGGGTATCGGGGGGTTAGCTTTTGCGCTTGCTGCGAAAGATACGTTATCGAATCTTTTTGGAGGTATTACCATCTTGTTTGATAATGTTTATCGTATGGGCGATTGGGTAAAAATAGAGGATGTGGAAGGGACGGTTTCTGAAATTGGTTTGCGTAGCACGACCATCAGAACTTTTGATAATGCCTTGATCGTTATTCCCAATGCGGTGGTCTCGGTTTCAAGCGTAAGGAATATGGATCGCCGGATAGTGGGTCGCAGGATTAAAATGTACATCGGGGTGACTTATGAAAGTAATATGGAAGATATACGAAAGGCACTGGATGATATTCGGGAGATGTTAAAAACGCACCCGGATATTGCTAACCCAACACAACAGCACAGAGACAGTCGTAAAAAACTTAAATTATCTTCGCACGAAGATTCTGCAGGGATTAAGTCGACGCAGTTAGTTTTTATGGATCGTTATAATGATTTCTCTATTGATATTCTAATTTATTGTTTTTCTAAAACTGTTGATTGGGCTAAATGGTTGGCTGTTAAAGAGGATGTGCTGTTTAAAATAGCAGCTATTTTAAAAAACAATCATTTGGAATTTGCCTACCCAACAGAGGTTAGAATTCATCGGAACTCGGATGAAAACGAGTCGCCTGAGTATCTCATTCACGAAGAGTAATTTTTTCTCAAGATGAAAACCGCGTGTTCTAATGCGTTCGTAGAGACTGTCAGTTGAACTGCAACTTAATTTTTTGTCGAAAAACTAAGAAAATGATTGCCATTTAGCTTTTAACTGCGTTAATTTCTCTTCGGGGATATTGTGGTCGTTAGGGTAGGTCCCTGTGGCTTCTATTATGTGATATTTAATGTTGTAGCGAACGGCTAATTTAATGTAGCGTTCGAGTTCCCATAATTGTGTAAAGGTATTGCTGACGACAACATCCATATTATTTTTAAGGGCAATTTCTGTTTGCAATAAGCACCACTGATGGGCATTTTGTAATTGATGTTTATCGAAGCTATATTGGCCATTTTTTATAAAATACATATCCGCTTCGAGATGAAGGCAGTTGTATTGTTTGGCTAAGGTTGTTTTCCCAGAACCGGGTAATCCTCTGATTAGTCGTAACATAAGCTATTTTTTTTATGTGGATGAAAAGTGATTTTTCATATGTGTTAACAATGCTTTCACTTTACCATTAACATGAATTTTTTTTACAGATGATATAAGTTAATGAATTTTCATAAGTCCTGTAATATCGATGTAAAATATTTGATAGTGCAAGTTAATAAGAATAATTGTAAAGAAGTAGGCGTATGAAACAAATATCGATAATTAATCGACTTTACCTGTCGATCTTGTTCTTTTTTGTTGCGATCTTAACGGGTATTAATAATCATTATTTGTACAGTTATATTGGTTATGAGACGCTTGAAGAGCAACATGTGCTTTTAAATTTGGTTCAGAATCAGTTTAATAGTTGCCTGAGTAATGAATTTGATGGGGAGTTGTGTGTTGATTTGATGGTATCAAGTCTTAGCGATACTAAACTGACCAGTGAATTGGAGATTTCTAAGGACGGGAAAAGGTTGTTTTCGAATCGCTTAGATATTTTTACCGAACGCAGTGAAATTCACTCAACTAATATTATTAGTTATCAGCAACATGAAATTAAATTATCTCTTTTCAAGAGACCGACCCCCCCTATCGTGACCGGTGTTATTCAGAGTATGACATTTTCCTTACCAGAATTAATTCAACGACTGATTGATGAAGACTGGGAGGGTGCAAAAACCTTTTTCTTTACGGTTGCCTGGCCACGAAGTCGGCCGGCATTTTGGTTGGCAGTTTTTAGTTTATTTTTATTTCGGGTTGCTTGGCTTCGTGAACAGGTTTTAAAGCGGTTGTTGAATATACGTGAAGAAGAAGTCTCCACCGCGCGAAATGTTTTAAAAGAGCTTAATAATAAATTAGGTGAATTAGGGTTGGCGAAAGAGATTAATGAAGAAGAATTATTGAAGGCGCAGCGTAATATCAAAAAGTTGCGTTTAAGTTTAAAAAATACCCACCATATTGATCAGCATGACATAAATCATTTAGAGCTAGAACTGGAAAAAGAAAGTCAATTTGCATTGGAATTAATACAGGAAAATGAAGACTTATCCGAAGAGTTGAAAAGAATTCAGAAAGCGACCGTTAAGAAAGATCGACAAATTCAAAAGGATGAGGAAACTTTAGCGAATAGTTCTTCTACAGAGAAACTTCGCGTTAAGAATAAGATCTATGAAGCATTAATTAAAAACCCAGTCATTATCAATCATCATAACGCTATTAAAGTGTATCAAGGTAAGCATCACAGTAAGACATTTGTTCAACAAGTCGCTCGTGCTTTAGATAAGAATACTTTTCTTAGAGAACAAATAACGGCTGTTTATTCGATTCGATATAACCGTAAGTTACGGGGAAAAATGGTCGTGATGATGGATGAACACAGTAAAAATTATGTCGCCAATATTTATGATTATTGTGATGAAGGGTTTGGTGCTCAACTTGATCTGGGGACGCCTAAGGTCTGGGAAGCCTGCTTAAAAGCTAAATGTATTATTAATCTATCAGATTTGTTTAAAAAATATGAACTAAAAATTCAAGAAAATATAGATACGCTAGTTGAATATTGAGTGTTAAAAAGGGGCGTTTTGAGTCGTTATGAAATTGTAGGTTGACATGTATAGATAATCAGAGGAACTTATCACTCGTACACTAATTGTATACCTTCAAAGTCTGACAAGGGGGTGCTATGAAAACGAGAGTTCAGAAATTTATCGACAGAATGGATTCCCAAGAATATATCTTAACCAAGGATATTGGAAACTACATCATCTATTCATTTCTCGAAATTCATAGGGAAGGGGTTCCCAATATTATGAGTCAGACAGAATTTAGCGAGACAATCTTAAGATTGCTTGAAAACTGGGATGATTTGCCCCAACATAAGGATAAATATCTGTTGAGGAAAGATTTTCTGTTAATTGGGGAGTGCTTGCCATATGACGAAATGGTTTACCCTGAGTTAGTTAGGAATTTAGCAATCAGTTGGTCCGCTTCTTTGCTTTCTGAGGTGATTCATTGAGATTTTTTGAGTGATTAGGATTTAGTTAAAATTTATCGTTTTTATTGTTGCAATCGATAGTGTAACGGAGTATAAATAAATTTCGCTTTTTCGATAAGTTGGCGAAAATAATAATAAGAATAATAAGAATAATAAGATTCAAGGGTCAATCGGTGTCGTTTTTAGATGCGATAACAATACTCCCCCAAAATAGAAAGATCGGAGATCTTTAACTTAAATTTTTAATAAATAAAGGCCTGAAAATTTCAGGCCTTTTTTTATTAGTTGTGTTTTTGGCTACTGATGCATTACTGGTATGGCTGGTAATAATCTTTAAGTTGAAGTGAGTCAGCCACGGCTTCGTGGGTTATTTTTCCTGAATAAGTATTAATACCTTGTGCAAAATAAGGATCTTTACTGGCTTTGAAAAAGCCATAGTTGGTTAAATTTAAAATATAAGGCAAGGTTGCCTTTTCCAAGGCACAGGTTGCCGTTCTGGGATATGCTCCTGGCATATTGGTGACAGCATAGTGAATCACACCATGTTTTTTAAAGACAGGTTTTTTGTGGGTGGTGATATGGGATGTTTCAATGCAGCCACCTTGATCAATGCTGACATCAATAATAACTGAGTTGGGTTTCATTTCTTTTACCATGTTATGGGTAACGACCCAGGGTGATTTATGTCCCGGTATTAAAACGGCACCCACGACAAGGTCGGCTATTTTAAGTCGATCAACAATAACTTCAGGGCTAGAATAATAATAGGGTATTTGTTTGAGTGTTAAATCGGTCAAGGGGGATCCTTGATTAGATAATCCGATTAACTCTACGGTTGCCCCCATTCCGATAGCCATTCGCGCGGCATGTTGGCCGACAATACCATCGCCAATAATGACAACATGCCCAGAATGTTGATCATTGATGTGACCTAATTGTATGCCAGATCCACCTTGTGGAGAGGCTAAAAAGTAGTTGCCGATTACAATACTCATATTTCCGGCAATCGCACTCATTGGCGCTAATAATGGTAAGTGGGCTTGTTGGTCGGTAACTGTTTCGTAGGCGATAGCCGTTGTATTTTTTTTTAATAGTTGTTGTGTTAATTGCGAGTCACTACCAGCAAGGTGTAAGTAAGCAAATAGAATTTGTTGGCGTAGGTATAGGTATTCGCTAGCGATAGGTTCCTTAACTTTAAGGACTAACTCACTGTCCCAAGCACTGGTTGCATCACAAATATGCGCGCCTGCATTAAGGTATGAGGCATCGCTAAACCCAGACCCTTCGCCAGCACCTTGAACGACTTTGACACTATGCCCGGCTAAGGATAGTTGTTCAACACCATAAGGCGTCAGTGCAACTCGAAATTCAGCCGTACGAATTTCACGAATTAAGCCAATTTCCATAGGAGGTTTCCTTGATTTAATAATGGCTAAGACCTAAATTAAACAGGCTTAGTTCATGGCGTGTTGTTGATCAAAACCATGGCTAATGGCACGTAAATAAAAGGAATTGGCAAGTTTTTCATAGCTGGGATATACTCCGCCATTAGTCAGTAATAAACAGGGACATTGAAATGTTAAAAAAATCATTGCTTTATTGGGTTATTGTTTTTGTTTTAAGTGGTGTTGGTAGTGCGCAAGTTTTTGCGGCTAAGAAATATCCGGCAAGTGATTTTAACCCGGTTGTTATTTATCAAAATGATGAGATTAAGAAAAATGCTCTGCTAGCTCAAACTCAGGGGACGAAGAAATCTTCCATCTCGACATTAGAGTTATTATTAGTTGTAGGGTTTTTAGGGTTTATCGGGTTTTTGTTTAAATCGACTCCAGTATCAACGGTGTCTGCGAGTGAATTAACGACAACTGAGGATGTAGAGGATGTAGAGGATGTTCAAGTTGTCGATAATATAGAAGACATAACGGTCGAAGAAGAAGTCGTTGTTACGGAGGAAGATGTCCCCACTGACAATGTTGTGGAAACGACGCCAGTTGTAGTTGCTAAGCGGCAACGTTACGGGTATCAGGGTAGAAAGTAATAAGGGATGGTTTTTTGAAAGGAGATGTTTTTGAAGAAACTGATAATAGTCGCCGCGCTGTTATTAACAGCCTGCAATGATATGGATAGTATGCGGATGCCATCGGAACAGGTGTCCTCGGAACAATTAATTTTATTTTGATGTTTTGTTTCGTTTTTTTAATGGGTCGTTAGTCGTGTATTGCGAAGACAATACTGTTGATGAAAGTGATCTCATGTTAGTACTAACCAAAACAATTATATCAAGCGCCTGTAAAGAATGATTAAGTCAGCCTTTAATAAGAAACGTCAGTCCATTTTCAGTAAGCAGAAATTAGCTCAATGGGCGGTGAAGCGGCTTGGCTGGAAAAATAGTTTTAAAATTGTACGTTTTATGGCACGAAAGAAACTAGACGGGCGACTGCAAAAGGTTATGAAGTTAATTTCTAAGTGACCCTTAGCTGTCAGAGGGTTTTCTAAAAATTATAGATGCCAATATGGTGAGCGTTATCAAAAATGAGGGTGTCTTTAATTTATTTTCATATTGTTTATAAATTGATTCGATAGCAGGGTTGGTAGGTCTCGTTTGAGGGTAGTTTCATTCGATTTGATTGAATAAAGGCATTGAGTAGTTCATCAATTGCGGTAAGAATAGTCGGGTCGCCGTTAATAATGAAAGGGCCTTTTTCTTGGACTTGATTAATGCCTTTCGGTTTTACATTACCGCTGACAATACCTGAGAAGATATGGCATAAATTTTGTGCCAGAATATGTGTGGGTTGTTCGGTGCATAAGTCTAATGAAGCCATGCTTTGATGCGTTGGGGCAAAGGGTAATTGTGCCTTTTCATTAATGGTTAGCGCCCAGTTATATATGGGTGAAATACAATTACTGGCTCTGAAGTCTTTTACCTCGGTAAGGCCCGTCTTAATCTGTTGGGAGACAGCCACCGCATCTGAAATGATGATTTGATAAAGCGATTGAGCTTTAGGGCCTAAGGTTTTACCAATAAAAGAGTCAATCATTTCAAAATAACTGGCTGATTCTGTAGGTCCTGTGAAAATAAAGGGAAAAGGGGTGTTTAGGTTGTCGTTTTCTAAAAGAATGGCTAACAAATAAAGGATTTCTTCAGTTGTTCCTACGCCGCCAGGAAATACGATAATACCATGTGCCGTTCGAATAAAGCCTTCTAAACGTTTTTCAATATCCGGGAAGGTAATCAAATCTTTAACAATTGCATTCGGTGGTTCAGCAGCAATAATTCCGACCTCGGTGAGACCAATCAGGCGTTGTTTATTTAAGCGTTGTTTAGCCCAGCCAATAGTTGCCCCCTTCATCGGTCCTTTCATCGCACCCGGTCCGCACCCGGTACAAATATCGAAATTGCGTAAGCCTAATTGATAACCAACTTCTTTACTGTAACAATATTCGACATCATTAATGGAATGCCCTCCCCAACAAGCGACTAAAGATACGCCATGTTCTTGATTGAGAATGCCGGCATTACGGAGTTGATTAAATACGGTATTGGTAATGTCATTACTGGTGGGTGTTTTGAAAGCATCCATTGATTCGAGTTGTTCAATGAAGAAAATATCACGAATAATGGCGAATAAATGTTCTCTGATGCCGGTAATAAGTTCTCCGTCTACAAAAGCATAGGCCGGTGCATTATTAAGTTTAATATTAAGACCACAGTCAGTCGCAATAGGTGTGATCGTGAAACTATTATACAGATGAGAAATGATAGCCGGGTCATCTGTCACAGAACCGGTGTTTAGGATGGCAAGTGCACAATCACGTAGGCGTTTATTTTTATTTCCGGCATTCAGTAAGATGATTTTTTTAATTTCATTTTGTGAAAAATGGTAACTTTTTTTTAATGGGCTAATGATGATTTCTTCAATACAATTGCTATTCATTTCATCCTCTGAAAAAAAGCCTTTGAAAGGGATAGTCTGTGACTGTTAGGTATGACTAGGTTATTATAGTAGCAGAATTTTTTTGCCATTTTGGCCCAATCGGTAATGGGATTACTGAGTCTTAGACCTAATTATTTACACAGATCGATACCATGACGATTCTGCGAATCTGGGGGTTAGGTTTTTTTATAATGTGTTAGTGACTAGGTTAGGGTATGTCAGCGATTAAATCACTCCCGCTCGTTTTTCAAACCTTTGGGGATTCTCAAAAACCACCGTTGATTATTTTGCATGGTTTTTTTGCTTCAGCAAGAAATTGGCGCTCTGTTGCAAAGCGGTTATCTGACCAGTTTTATGTGTATGTACTAGACCAGCGAAACCATGGCGAGTCGCCGCATGCGGACGTTATGGATTATCCTGCAATGGCACAAGACCTTTTGTTTTTTATGGATCAGCACAGCTTGTTAAAAGCAAATATACTGGGACACAGTATGGGGGGGAAGGTAGCTATGTGGTTTGCACTGCACCACCCACAGCGTCTATTGGAACTTATTATTGTTGATATTGCACCAAAAACATATACACATTCGTTTGATGCAACGGTAGATGCCTTACAGCAGATTCCCTTAGAACAGATAAGAATGCGAAAAGAGGCTGATAATTATCTGCAAGTGACTATTAAAGATAGTAATTTTAGGCAATTCTTATTACAGAACTTAGTACTCGATAAGGGGCATTACCGCTGGCGTATTAATTTGTCAGTTTTTTTTCGATGTTCCGATAATATTATCGCCTTTCCAAAAATAGCCCCCGGACGACGTTGGGCTAAGCGGGTATTGTTTTTAGGTGGGGGAAATTCAGATTATATCGATTCTCCAACTATTTTGAAACTGTTTCCTAGCGCTATTATTGATGTGATTGCGGGGGCGGGGCATTGGCTTCATGCAGAGCAACCTGATGTATTTTGTGAACGGGTATTGGGTTATTTGGAGCAAGACCTATTGCAACGCTCAGAGCGTATCGAAGATAGTTTTTAACTATGTAACACTCGTTCAGTATTTTTACTGACACGATATTAGTTTTAGAGGAAAAAATGAAAATATTATTTATTTGTACGCATAATCGGTGTCGCAGTATTTTATCAGAGGCGATTACTAATCAATTAGCGAAAGGACGGATTGTCGCGCGAAGTGCGGGGAGTCAGCCGGCTGGAGCCGTTCATCCATTGTCGATCACCTACCTTCTTGAGAATAACTTTTCGGTAGCGGGGTTAGAGAGCCAGTCGTGGAATGAATTTTCTGAGTTTAATCCGGATTTGATCGTGACGGTGTGTGCCCGTGCAGCCAGTGAGGCTTGTCCTGTTTGGTTCGGTGATTCGACGCAGATGCATTGGGGGCTTGAAGACCCGTCAAAAATAGAAGGTAGCGAACAAGAAATTGCAGTTGGGTTTCAGGCAACCATCGATGAAATTAGTTTAAGAGTTCAGGCTTTATTGGCACTGGATTTCGAAGCACTTGATGTGATTTCGTTAAAACGAGCCATGCAACAACTGGGTGCTATTTAATTTTGTGGTTCGTCTTGTAACTGAGGCAAATAGCGACTAATAAATAATGCCGGGTCAACTTTGGCTTTATTTAAATAAATATTCCAGTGTAGGTGCGGGCCGGTTACTCTACCGGTTTCTCCGACGGTACCGATGATCTCGCCGCGGTAAACCTGTTGGCCGGGTTTGACATGGATATCAGTCATATGAAAGTAGCCAGAGATTAATCCTTGGCCGTGATCCAGAAAGACTGTTTTACCGTTATAGTAAAAGTGACCGGTTTCAAGAACTTTCGCAGCGGTTGGGGCTTTAATAGCAGTGCCTTTAGGTGCTGCGATATCTAGGCCGCTGTGTGGGTTTTTAGGTTGATTGTTGAAGAATCGTTTTAAGCCAAATAAACTGCTGAGTCGACCCGTAACCGGCAAACTAAAGTCAGTAGCAATTTGTTCTTTTTCTGACCAAGTATTTAAGGCGCGGTTGATGGGTATGCGTTCCTTTTTAATGCGTGCGAGATTGGCAAGGTTCGGGCTGACCATTTGAGTGTTTTTAAGGGTTATATATTGTGCCGGGTAGTCTTTAGCGATAATGGTAAACGGCACCTTCTTAGCCTGTTGGCTGCTGGTGCTTGCTAACAGGTTGTAGTTTCCGGGTAATAGCTTGAGGGGTATGCCTGCGACGGCGGTCCAGTGAGCGTTATTTTCAATGACTAGAACGCGGTTTTTTTGAAAAAGAACCGTCGGTTTTTCAGTATCACTGCTAGCAAGCTGTCTGATGACTATTCCACCTGGAACTGCTAAAGGCTCGGGCAGTGTGGCAGATAGTGAAATGAGAGGGGTGAATAGTAGCAAAATGATTATTTTTATCATGACTTTATTTCTTTAATTTGGCTAACAATCTGACCTTGTGAGAAACGTGTGTTGATTCGATCACCGATAGTAAGGTTCTTTATTGAGGAGATGAGCTCACCGGTTTCAACACCGGTGATCAGGGCATAACCACGGTTCAACGTGGCTAACGGACTCAGGGAATTTAACGTTTGGCTACAATGGCTCAAGAGGTATTTTTTTGTAGTTAATTGCTCTTTAATGGCATGATTTAACCGGTTGGATAATAATTGATTTTGGTGTTTTCGAGTGCGAATACCAACGCTAGGGTTGTTCGTGAGCAGTCGTGTCGTTTTGAGCATGAGTTTGCTTTGAAGTTCGTTGAACATTGATGCGAGCGTGTTGTTTAACCGAATTTCCAGCTCGTCAAGGCGCTGCGCTTGGGTTGATAATTGTTGTCTTGGGTCTGACTGTTGGATGCGGTGATTGAGGCCGGTTATTTGAGTGTTAAAGAGACTTAAACGGTTTGTTGTTAATTTAAGAATTTGTTTTTCAAGCGTGTGTATTTTGAGGGCTAATTCTTGACTGTCAGGACTGACTTGCTCTGCAGCAACGGAAGGGGTTGCCATTCGTTTATCTGCTACAAAATCTGCAATGGTGAAATCAGTTTCGTGACCAATTCCGGTCACAATTGGGAGTTGGCTCTGGCGGATGGCACGGGCGACAATTTCTTCATTAAAGGCCCATAAGTCTTCTAAAGACCCGCCGCCCCGCGCGATAATGAGCAGATCACAATCTGCTCTACGATTAGCTGTTTCTATCGCGTTGACAAGCGCATATTTAGCTGGACTGCCTTGTACTGATGTCGGGTAAATGATAATGGGAGTCGCACTAAAACGGCGTTTTAAGACAGATAAAATATCGCGAATGGCAGCACCGGTCGGTGAGGTGATCAGGCCAATGCGTTTGGGGAAGTTGGGTAAGCTTTGTTTTAGTTCTTGGGCAAATAAACCTTCGGCTTGAAGACGTTTTTTTAAGGCTTCAAACGCACGTAGTAATTCACCTTCACCAGCGGGTTCTATTTTCTCAACAGTGAGTTGGTAATCACCACGTGTTTCATATAAACCCACCTGCGCGGTCACAATAATAGCAATGCCATTAGTTGGTTTAAAGTGCATGTGACGAGTTGCAGAACGAAACATCGCACAACGAATTTGCGCGTGTTCATCTTTTAGGGTGAAATAGAGATGCCCTGATGATGGGGTGCTCAGGTTGGAAATTTCTCCTTCAACACGAATGCGTAAGAAGTGTTGTGATAAGAGTTGTTTAGTCTCTCGATTGAGTGCTGAAACAGAATAGATCGGTTGAAGGTTCATGAATGAAATTTTAACATGTACAAGCAATGAGTATTGTTTGATAAATACAAATGCTTTACTTAAAATTACACACTGGAAGTACCGGTCTTTTAAGTACACAGGTTAATTGAATTATGTTGCATATTATTTCTAAAGTGCCGTTAACAGCGCCACTCTTTGATCGTTTGGGAACCCATGCTAGTGACAGCGTCATTGTAATAGGTGATGCTGTTATCACATTAATGCGCCACGGTGAGTGGGCTAATTATTGGGATGCGGTTTTAGCAAATATGAATGTCAGTGTTTTAGCGGTTGACTTGGCTTTGCGTGGCATTGGCGAATCTGATATCGTTTCTGGGCTTAATATTGTTGATTATTCAGGTTTTGTTGATTTGACAGTTGATCACTCGGTCATGCATTCGTGGCATTAAAACGATTAGGTCAGAAAATTGCAGTTACTGAGGAAGGCTTTTTATGTGATCTTCTGGATTGGACGCCTGATGTGGCTTACGCACTGGCTGAAAGTAATGGTATTGAAATGACCGAAGCGCATTGGGAGATTGTGGAGTATGCGAGAACTTATTATTTGACCTATAAGCATTTGCCGAATACCCGGGTTTTTATTAAAGGGGTCAAAAAAACACTCGGGCCGGATAAAGGCAATAGCCGGTATTTACATCGTTTATTTCCAGAAGGGCCGTTGCGTTATGCTTGTAAACTAGCAGGATTACCTAAACCGCCATCATGTTTATAAAGTTGCTGTGGTCATCATGTGTTATTGGCGAACAAACCGGTGTATTTGTCGGCGTTCTTTTTTATTAGGCCGGTGATCTTTGTAATTATCTGATTGGGTTTTATTTTCACGGTTAAGCAAAATTTGTTTTTGTCTTTTGCTAAGGCTGTCTTGGCTTTCTTGATAAAGAAGCAATGCTTCTTTCGCCGGTCTACGGTACTTGGCAAGAGAGGTGATTGTAATATCCCATTGATACAGGTCTTTGGTGATCAACAACTGTGCCCCAATTTTAACCTCTTTGCCTGGTTTTGACCGTTGCCCATTCAGGTGTACTTTACCGCCGGCAATAGCCTCAGCGGCAAGTTTACGGGTTTTATAAAACCGTGCTGCCCAGAGCCATTTGTCAAGGCGAATAGCATCTATCTCTACACTGTGTGCCGTTTTGTGTTTATTCACAAATTTTATAAATTAATTGAGTTCAAGAAAGTATTTTTGGAGTATTATCCATCATTGTAAATCATAACTTAATTTTTACTGAATAGATTATTTCCTGGAGGAAATGAATGAATCTAGAAAAAGT
>MPSY01000176.1 GCA_001901525.1 Methylococcales bacterium OPU3_GD_OMZ
TTCATAACCCTGAGGTCGGTGGTTCGATCCCACCTATCGCCACCAAATAGGCATCCACGTAAGTCCAATACAGTATTTTAACAATTTAAAATCAATAGCTTAGCTATTTTTTAAGTGTATTACTGTCCAGTAGTATTCGATCACATCCAGCTCTTTTTACGGTATAATTGACGGTAACTGAGTCAACTCTCAAAGGTGTTACCGTCATGGCGTTAACAGCAACCACGATCAAGACCTGTAAACCCAAGGATAAAGCCTACAAATTAACCGATGGCGGTGGCTTGTATTTGCTGGTCAGTCCCAGCGGTGGCAAATGGTGGCGTTTTGACTATCGTTTCCAAAGTAAGCGCAAAACCCTTTCCATGGGTGTTTATCCAGCGATTAGCTTAAAAGATGCCCGAGATCGTCGAGATGAGGCTAAAAAACAGCTAGCCAATGGGATTGACCCAGCGATGGTCCGTAAGTCCCAGAAGCATCAGCAGAGTCAACCTAACACATTTGAGGCAGTTGCCCGTGAATGGCACGATAAGTTCAAGCCGGGGTGGTCTGATACTCACGCCAGCCGTCTATTACGCTTATTAGAGCGGGATATTTTTCCCTGGCTCGGTAGTATGCCTGTATCAGATGTGTCATCACCACTACTGTTACAAACCATTCGTCGGATTGAAACACGTTCTCTGGATACAGCGCACAGAGCGATGCAAAACTGTGGGCAAGTCTTTCGTTATGCGATAGCCACCGGACGTCAGCAGAATGACCCGACCCATGCTCTCAAAGGCGCTATTCCTCCGATTCGGGATAACCATTTTGCCAGCATTACGCATCCTGAGCAGATTGGGCCACTTTTACGTGCCATTGAGGGCTATAAGGGCGAATTTATTACCCAATCAGCATTGCGCCTAGGCCCTCTGGTTTTTGTTCGTCCCGGGGAGTTACGCCATGCTGAGTGGAGTGAGATTAATTTAGAGATAGGGGAGTGGCGTATACCCAGTGAGAAAATGAAGATGGGTCAGCCTCATATCGTGCCGTTGGCCAGACAATCGGTCGTGCTCTTAACTGAATTACAACCGTTGACGGGAACAGGAAAGTATCTTTTTCCCAGTGTTCGATCATTGGATAGGCCCATTAGTGAGAATACGATTAATGCGGCTTTACGTCGTCTGGGTTACACGAAAGACGAAATGACTGGGCATGGCTTTAGAAGTATGGCTTCAACGCTTCTGAACGAGCAGGGTTGGAATCGTGATCATATCGAACGACAGTTAGCCCATGCGGAACGAAATAAAATTCGAGCCGCTTATAATTACGCTGATTACCTCCCTGAGCGACGTAAAATGATGCAAGCCTGGGCAGACTATTTGGATACTCTAAAAGCCGTTTGAAACGGCTACAATGGGATTCATTGAAATGACATTTTCCCTGAGAACAACTAAGGGTCTTTCGGTTAAGATATTGCGTACGGCATAGCCCTCAGGGATTTCATTGTCAAAGGTACGGATGACAAAACCAGAGTCAATTGTCTCCATTAGAATTTCTGTACCTGAAATGATATCTCCAGTAGGATCAATGATGACATATTCGCCTTGTTTGATTCTTGGAGAGTAACTCATCTCGTCTACAAGTACTGCCTGCGGAGTGTCACCGATGTATTTGGCATCAATATGTTTGTTTAGTACTGCTCCTGTTGAACTTCTGATCACGGGTATCCTCCTGTTGATTTTTAGTTTGCTGCCTAAGACCGGACAAATGTCTTTTGGCTCACATTGTAATAGTTTGGCGAAGACAATTACTGCATCAGTGTTGAGTGCAATAGTACCGTTTAGATACTGGCTAATAGCGCTCTGACTCGTGCCTATTTCATCAGCTACTGTTACTTGTGTTAATTTAAGCTCCTGCTTTTTTGACTCCCATATGGCTCGGAGTCTTTTCGCAGCGTCCTTGTCTGC
>MPSY01000292.1 GCA_001901525.1 Methylococcales bacterium OPU3_GD_OMZ
GGGTTGTTGGGGTTTGTAATTGTACCGGTGTTGACAACCACGGATGATTTATATCAAGAGCGGCAAGATTTAGAGCAACGGCGGGTTAAAATTAAAGCCAGTGTTAATAAAAAGGATGCCGCATTACAACAAATAAAGATAAAGAAAAAAGAATTGTCAGAAAGCACCCTTTTTTATCCGTCTGTGACGCCGGCATTAGCATCGGCACAACTCCAAAAATCGTTGACTACATTAATAACCGAAGTAGGGGGAGAGTTATCGAGCACACAAGTCTTAGCTGTTGCCCAAGAAGGTCCTTTTAATAAAATCAGCCTGAGTGTAAAACTCGCTATGGATATTGATTCATTGCGCAAACTGTTGTATGAAATTGATACCACAACGCCTTTACTGTTTTTAACCGATTTAACTATCAAGCAGCGCCATAAGCGGTCTTCGAAATCACGCAAACAAACCCGATTAGAAGTCAGTTTAACGGTTGCCGGTTTTATGGAGCGATGAATTGATTATTTTGTCACGGTTAATCGGTGCATTAATAGTGTTTGTCGTTATCGAATCGGTTTTCTTGTTAGGGGGTGATTATTGGCAGCAGTTTCAACCGCCGGTAACCGATCATTCGAGCCCAGCGTCATGGGTATTAAATAAAATAGAAC
>MPSY01000041.1:0-3941 GCA_001901525.1 Methylococcales bacterium OPU3_GD_OMZ
TATTTCGCGTATCCAGTAAATAGTCGAGCCATTTATTAGAGAGTTTTTCTTGCACCGAGTTTTGTCGTAATCGGGCATCAAGGTGGTCGAAATCAACGCGGTCAAGATCCTGATCTTGGTTATTACAGGAATAGACAAAATATTCTTCACCGGTTTTTGGATCGGTATGTCGGCACATGCATTGTGCGCAAATACCTTTCATCATACATTGCATGGGTGAGTTGATAGAGGCAACGGCTTCATGCGTTTTCAAATAAGGTTTGAGCATTGAGCCACGTGCTTCTTTAACAGCAGCCATCATTCGGTGTGAGCCGATAACAATTAAGTGCTCAACATCATGCAGTTTAAGTGTGGTTTCACCCAACGCCCCTTTACCATAGGCTTCCATGGCTTTGAGAATGTTGCCGACAAAGCTAAAATCTTGCGGGCGGGTTGTTGGAAAGGCATGAACATCGTTGCCAGGATCAACTGACCAGACAATAACATCAGAGGCGGCCTCAATATCTTCAACTTTAAATTGGTCTTGATTATTTTTATAGCCGGCAAAGTAAATAACTTTGTTGCCAGCAGCACGCATCGCTTTGCCGATAGAAAAAAGTACGGCATTACCAAGGCCGCCGCCAATCAGAGCAATAGTTTGATTAGTAGGAATTTCTGTGGGTGCACCGGTCACCCCCATCACAACGAGTTCATCGCCAGTTTCCCAGAGCGCACATTGTCTTGAAGAAGTTCCCATTTCAAGTGCGATGAGTGAGATAAGCCCTTTGTCTTTATCAACCCAGGCACCAGTGAGCGCGATCCCTTCTGTTGAGAGGGTTGTGCCTTGAACAATTTCGGCATTGGCTTCAAAACTTTGCACACGATAAAACTGCCCCGGATAAAACTTTTCTGCCTGCATCGGTGCGCGGACAATAATTTCGATAATAGTCGGTGTTAAACGGTTAATTTGGACGATTTTCGCGATTAAACGGTCGTCCATGTTTTTTTGAAGTGCTAATAGTTGGCGGTCGCGTTGCACTTGCGTTGACGGATCCAGTTGACTTAATTGCTCTTCAAAAAGTTTGCTAATGTAAGGATAGCCATCTTTAGCACTGGCCATTGCTTTTACAACGTTACCGGCGTAGACAGGATGGTTGTCGCCAAAGAACGAGATGTGCTTGCCATTTTCCTGATAAGAGGTAAAAGGTGCCGGTTTGCCAATTTTCGGGTTCCAGTCGTCATCGGTGACTGTTAATTTAGGTTGAGCGCCATCAGTCCATTCAGGTTCGTGGCGTTGGAAAAATTTCCCATCCATAACAAAGCTGTCAGGGTGTTCATCTTGGTAAATCGTATTGGGCGATGTACCCGCTGCCACATAAAGATTTTTTAACGGGATTTCAATCTCTTCATTAGTAGAAGACCAGCGCCCTTCTGTTTGTTGGAGTTTGTCAAAACGCATAGCTTTGAGATGACCGTTCTCATCTTGAATCGCTTCAATAGGGCTGAGACCTTCAACCCAGGCGATACCTTCTTCAAAGGCTTTAATAATTTCTTCGTGATTTTGGCGATAAGCCGGTGCGTCTCGTAAGCCTTTACGATAGAACATGGTGACCCCGCCCCAAGCATTAAGGAGTGGCTGGAAGTCAGGTTCTTCATTGTGTTGTTTAGCACGTTCTCGTTCGCCAACAATGGCGCGGCCGTGTGCTAAGAATTCTTCTAAAATAATACGTTCTTCATCATCGTAACGAGAGCGGATATCTTCTTCGCCGTAAATAGAGACTAAGGTTTCGTAGCGGTGTAGGATTTTCTCGACTTGAACCGGGTAATAGGCGAGCAATTCCGTTGCCGTATCTGTACCGGTTAAACCGCCGCCAATAACGCCGGCCGGCAGGCGAACCTGCATATTTGCCAGTGAGGAGGCTTTGGCTGCTCCTGTTAGTTGTAGCCCCATCAAGAAGTCAGAGGCTTTACGAATGCCGCGGATCAGGTTGTTTTTTATACCAATAACGGTTGGTTTTCCGGCACCACTGGCCATAGCGATATGATCAAAGCCCATATCCCAAGCATCTTCAATGGTTAAGGTGCCACCGAAGCGAACACCGCCGTAGCATTTGAAAGCTTGACGCCGTGCCAGAGTCAAGTAAATGACTTTAAGAAAGTTTTTATCCCATCGAACGGTAATGCCGTACTCAGCAACTCCGCCAAAGCCCAGCATAATGCGTTCGTCCAAAGCTTCGTAGAGGTCATTGAAATCGCGAATCGGTTCAGGGAGCTTTTCAGCAGACCCGACATAGCGCTCGGGTAGCGGTTCAATTTTAAGGGCATCGATACCGGCGACACCAAAGCCTTCGTTCAGTAGGTAATGTGCCAAGGTATAACCGGCAGGACCCATGCCAGCAACCAATACGTTGAGGCCGTTGTAAGGTAATGCATGGGGGCGCTTTACATTTAAAGGATTCCAGCGCGTTAAGAAACTGTATATTTCAAAACCGTAAGGCATAAAGAGTACATCAGTGAGAACGCTGGTCTCGGCTTGTGGAATATCAACAGGCTCGGTTTTTTGGTAGATACATCCTTTCATGCAGTCGTTACAAATACGATGGCCGGTACCTGGGCACATCGGGTTGTCGATAATGATAAGTGCCAGAGCACCGATGTTATCGCCTTGACGTTTAACCAGTTGCATTTCTGAAATTTTTTCTTCCAGTGGGCAGCCAGTTAATGGAATATCAAGCGGGTTGCTACGGAACCCTGTTTCTTTCTTTAAGCGCATTCCTTTTGAACATGAATCGGTATCATGATCGTGGCAGTATTTACATTGGTTTATTTCATACAGGATATGGCGTTGGTCATAACGCTGGTCTGTTAGAGCAAAACCATCGCGTCGTCTACGGCTCTCTTCTGGGCCGGTTAAAACGTCGTAGCCGGCAGCAGCATGACTGTTAGTAGGAACTAAGTTGTTAAAGTCTGTTCGTGATGCGCTTTTAAAGGCGAGCCATTGCGTTATTGTTTTTTGTAGTTCTGGGTCTTTAGGAGCGATGAAAATCCAACGCTGAAAAATGTCGAGTAGTGATTGAACAAAGGTCTGAGAATCTTGCTCGGTAAGAACGTCTGCAAACAATGGTTTGGCATTGGAGTCTTGTGATAACTTTTGACGCCATTGCGCTAGGATTCCGTCAATAGTGGCTTGTTCAGGTGATTGTTCGCCAGCGGCTAAGCGTTCAAAATGTTTTTCTAGCCGGTTCAGAGTTGTGGCGGACCAGGCAAGTTTATATTCAGGGTCTGCTTTAGTGGCGTTGACGGGAAAGAGTAAATCAGTGAACAGGCTGACTTGTTGCTTGATTGTGGCAATATTCCAGTCATCGGTTTTTTCACGACGGAATTTTTTATTTGCCGCATTAATAATCTGGTTCTTGAGGGCAAAAACAGTATTTATTTCATCCTGAATAGCGTTTATTTGCGCTTCTCTTTCTTTTTCTACGTTAAAAAGTTGCGCAATAAATTCACCAACAATAGGCGCTGTTTGTACTAAAACTTCGGAGATGGCTTCAGGTGACATACCATCGCCTTGAGATTGGCGATAGGCCGCATATTGAGCAGATAATTTATTGTCATGTTGTTCAAGATGGTGGTCAAAACGACCGAGTAAATCGTTTAAACGATTTGCATCGTAGAGATCCGCATAAGAAAAGTCATTAATTCCGAGTTTTAAAGCGTCCATGGTACCTTTTGTGAAAAAATTTATATTCCTACTATGATAGCAAAAACAGAACAGCCGGTTAAGCTAGAAGCGTAATTAAAATCATATTTTGTATTGTGTTGACACAGGGATTTCAAATGTTATTTTCTATGCGGGGTATTATGGGATTGAAAAGCCGTAGAGTGTATTGACCTAAAAAAATAGGTGAAAAGGTTGAATAGAGAGGAAGGTGTCATGAAAGTGAATTTATCCTCTATAAAAA
>MPSY01000041.1:4158-15334 GCA_001901525.1 Methylococcales bacterium OPU3_GD_OMZ
AACGGAGTCATTTTCATGCGACAGGAATAGCAGCCTTTTCATTGGGATTGTTGCTGCTAATGCTGTTTTCAAATATGAAAAGAGCCATGGTGCATTTTGCATCGGTACTGATTGGGCTGGCTATATTTTGTGGAGGGGCTTTCATGGGATGTATTGTGACCGTCATGACGACTAAAAGTGTTTTGTCCAATAACACGAAGCAGTTATTTATCGGCGCTCAGCGGTTTACGTTTTAAAGTTAATTGAGCGAAGTGAGACAAATGGTTAAAAAGGTTTTGGCGGTTTTTATTTTTGTGTTTGTTTGGGTGCATTCGGCTGTGGCAGTTACGGTGGAATATGACTTAACGATTACTAATAAATTAGTCCGTTTAGCAGGTGAAGAGGTTGTTGCAATGGCGGTAAATAACAGTATTCCCGCGCCTACGTTATTTTTTAAAAAGGGTGATTGGGCAAAAATCACCGTGACTAATAAATTAACCGTGGATACCTCGGTACACTGGCACGGTATTTTATTGCTTAATCATCAAGACGGTGTGCCCTATGTAAATCATATGCCGATTAAACCCAATGAATCGCATGTGTTTGAGTTTCAATTGAAGCAATCAGGTACCCATTGGTATCATTCACATACAGGTCTACAAGAACAACGTGGGGTTTATGGGGGTATTGTGATTGAACAGGCGAATCCTGTTCCAGCAGATAAGGCCGAGGTGGTTGTCTTATCAGATTGGACTAACGTTAATCCTCAAGAAGTGCTGCGTACTCTCAAGAGTGGTAACGATTTTTATAGTACACAGAAAGGAACGAATCAAAATTTATTTGCGGCTATTAAAAATAAGGGGCTGAATTTCTTTTTACAACAAAGTTTACAGCGGATGCCGGGAATGGATATTTCTGATGTGGCATACGATGTTTTTTTAGCGAATGGAAAAAATGAAATAGTGGTTCCGGCACAGCCGGGAGATAAAGTTAAATTACAGTTTATTAACGCAGCGGCGGCGAGTTATTTTAGCTTGCGCTATGCGGGTGGTCCGATGCAGATTGTCGCGTCAGATGGAATGGCCGTGAAGCCGGTTTCGGTTGATCATTTTTTAATGGCAGTTGCAGAGACTTATGATGTGATGGTGACAGTACCTCGCACGGGGTTGTTTGAATTAAGAGCCTCAGCGCAAGATGGAACAGGGTTTTCGTCGATTTGGCTTGGGCGTGGTAAAAGAAGAATTTCGGCGCCGGCTATGGCAGCCCCTAATTTTTACAAAATGACGATGCCGGGAAAAAAAATGGCTCCTCACCGGGGGCATATGTCAATGGGACATAGCTCTTCGAGTCAGACACCGCAAACGCCCTATAAAAAACTACAAGCTATTAATTCAACGCAATTACCTGCGCAGCACAGTGTGCGAGAAATTGAGCTTAATTTAACCGGGGATATGGAGCGTTATATTTGGTCTATTAATAATCAAATAATATCAGCAGACAATGCAATAAAGATAAAACGCGGCGAAATAATTCGGTTTATTCTGAAAAATAAAACGATGATGCATCACCCGATGCATTTACACGGTCACTTTTTTCGGGTGCTTAACGGTCAAGGCAAATACTCGCCGCTTAAACATACAGTTGATGTACCGCCCATGGGTCAGCGAGTGATTGAGTTTTATGCGAACGAACAACATGATTGGTTTTTTCATTGTCATATTCTCTATCATGCAAAATCAGGGATGGCCAGGATTATTAGTTATGACGATGAGATTAGGCCGGATCTTTTAGAAAATAGACATAAGTTATATTTGGACAAGAAATTTTTTAATGCGAGTAGTTCTCTTTTATCGCAGATGAATGATGGCCTTTTAGTCTTGAGGGACAGTAAAAATTTCTTGCGGGCGCAATGGCAAGTAGGTTGGCAAAAGGTAGATGACCCTGAGTACGATGTAGAAGTCACTTATGAGCGCTATGTGAATCGTTTTTTCAGTGGTTTTGCTGGAATGAATTGGGTTGATAAAAAGAATGATGGCATTTTTGGAGTGCGTTATCTTTTACCGTTTAATTTTAACAGTGAGTGGCGTGTGGATACCTCTGGGGAATTACGTTTAAAATTAGTTAAGAATATTCAATTAACAAATCGGTTAAATACTTTTGGTGAGTTTGAGTATGATACTGGCTCAAAAGAGGAGTGGTTGGTAGGGTTAGATTTTTCCGTCGCTCGATATTTTAATGTGTTAACTCAATATCATTCTGATTTTGGGTTAGGTGCCGGCGTTAAGGTTAATTTTTAATAGCTGTTCAGTTTGTTATTACTGATTATTTTTTATTTTATGGGTTGTTATATTGACCGCTTCTTTTTTTTGTAGTGGGGTCATTTTTCGACTTATTAAGTCTTTACTTGTTTTTGCTTGTTCATTACCACTGAGGGCGGCAAGATTGTAAAACATATATGCGATGACATAATTTTGTGGAACGCCTTGGCCTTTGTCGTACATCGTCCCTAAATTATATTGTGCAGAAGTGTTTCCTTGATCGGCTGATTTTTTATACCATTTTGCGGCTTCTTCAAAATTTAACTGAACACCTTGGCCATGTTCATACATCCACCCTAAATTATTTTGAGCTTGGGTAACACCTTGTTCTGCCGCTTTTTTCCACCAATTAATGGCGTAATTATAATTTCGTGTAACGCCTCCCCTATTTTTATACAGGATGCCTAATAAAAGTTGGGCATTGGGAAGTCCTTGTTCTGCTGCTTTCTTATACCACTTGATGTCTTCTTGATAATCTTGTGGGATTCTTTCGGTCTTAAAAACCAGTCCTAATAACATTTGAGCATCAGGGTCTCCCTGTTCTGCTTTTAATTTGCAACTATCGAAATCGGGTTTAGCATCCCAGCAACTGCCACCATAGGCCGAAGTTGATGTAACTAAAAGTACAAAACAAATATGCTGTAGTTTTTTTTTCATGGTTACAGAGATAGTTGTAATTATAAATTTTATAGTTGGATTTTTTGGATACAAGCGGTTTGTCTGCCAATAATCTCAGGCTTGGGCGTTTAATATTTGATCTATTGTGTTTTGACCGATGAAGCTAAATTTAGGCGTTTTTTTAGCTATTTGTAATGATCTATCAACGGTTGCGGTTATGATGAACTAATAATTTAATGTGAGTTAATGGCGCGCCCGAGAGGATTCGAACCTCTGACCTCGGCCTCCGGAGGGCCGCACTCTATCCAGCTGAGCTACGGGCGCAAAAATATGAATGGCTATTTTATCACAGTGGTGGTTATTTGCTTACATTCTATCTAAGAGAGCATGTTTTTGAGTTGTGCTAAATGGGCTTTCCCGCGCTCTTTTTGTACTTCAGGTTTTTGCGGTGCATTAGCCCATTCGAGGTCTTCTTCGGGCAGCTCGTCTAGAAAACGGCTCGGTTCACAACTGATTATTTCGCCGTATCGTGACCGGTGGGAACAATAGCTTAAAGTGAGTGTTTTTTGAGCGCGGGTAATGCCGACATAAGCTAATCGGCGCTCTTCTTCAATCGCCTCATTTTCGACGCTGTTTTTATGAGGAATGATGTCTTCTTCAAAGCCAATGAGGAAAACATGGGGAAACTCCAATCCTTTAGCGGCATGTAAAGTCATTAGGCTTACATTTTCACCGGCTTCCTCGTCTTGATTGCGGTCTAAAATATCTAATAACAAAATTTTAGCGATGGTTTCGCTGATGGATTTTTCGCCGTCTTCATCGCCTTCAGCTATTTTTTCTAGCCAATTAATTAAGTCGTAAACATTTTTAAGTTTACGTTCGGCTGATTGTTCATTCTTACTGTTATCTTGTAACCAGGTTTTGTAGTCTATGGTTTCAATAAATTCGTTAATAACGCCAAAGCTATCCCCTCTTTCCATTCGGTCACTGGTATCAACCACCCATTCACAAAAATTTGTGAGTCGGCGAATGGGGCGTTCTTTTAAGTGTTGAGACAGACCCATTTCAAAGCAGGCTGAGAATAGGCTGATTTGTCGTTGGTTGGCGTATGTTGCTAATTTCTCTAGAGTTGTGGGGCCAATTTCACGTCGAGGCGTATTGATTATTCTTAGGAAAGCAGCATCGTCGTCATGGTTAATAAATAAACGGAGGTAGGCCAAAATATCTTTAATTTCAGAGTAGCTAAAGAAAGAGGTGCTGCCACTGATAAAGTAAGGAATGTTATTTTCACGGAGTGCTTTTTCAAAAACTCTCGATTGGTGGTTGCTGCGGTATAAGATAGCGTAATCTTGGTATTGACTGCCGGTTTTAAATTTATGATGAATGATTTCAGAGACAACTTGCAGGGCTTCTTCTACTTCATTTTGTTGGCTTAATACGCGGATGGGGTCGCCAAAACTGAGCTTGCTCCATAGTTTTTTATCAAAAACATGCGGGTTATTCGCAATCAGTTGATTGGCCGATTTTAATATACGTCCAGACGAGCGATAGTTTTGTTCTAATTTAATGACTTTAAGGCGATCAAAGTCCTTTTGTAATGCAACCAAGTTTTCCGGCTGCGCTCCGCGCCAAGAATAAATGGATTGGTCGTCATCACCCACGATTGTGATGCGGCCTAGTTTACCGGCTAACAGTTTGATCAGTTCGTATTGTGTCGAATTCGTATCTTGGTATTCGTCGACTAAAATATAGCGTGTTTTATTTTGCCATTTTTCTAAGATAACAGGGTGTTGTTGGAATAATAAAACCGGAAGCAAAATTAAATCATCAAAATCTATAGCATTGTAAGCAGCCAAGTGTTGGTTAAAGGTTTTATAAAGTTCACCAATAGTTTTAGGAGTGTCGGTTAGGCCGAGTGCTTGCTCGGGCGTTATAAAATTATTTTTCCATTGACTGATTTGCCAAGCGTAGTGGTCAACTTCTTCAGGGTCGCCATTTTTAATATCATGGCTGATTAGGTTCCGCAATAAGACCCGCTTGTCGTGTTCGTCAAATAAGGTCAGGTTAGCCTTGTAACCTAAGGTTTTGTGTTCTTTACGTAGAATATCAAGGCCTAAAGAATGAAAGGTTGAAACGCGAAGTCCTTTGCTTTGCTTTTTATCGAGTAATTTTTTAACTCTGTTTTTCATTTCCCGTGCGGCCTTGTTGGTAAAGGTGATCGCGGCAATTTGTTTGGCGGGAACGCCCTTTCCAATTAGGTGTGCTATTTTTTCGGTAATAACGCGGGTCTTACCACTACCGGCACCGGCTAAAACCAGTAGCGGTTGATCGGTAATCGTGATGGCTGATTTTTGTTGTGGATTAAGGGTTGTCAAGGAAGGTCTCAAAAAGCGTTGTATTCTATCAAAAAAAGTTAACTATTTTGGTTAGATGGTGCTCTTTTGGGTGTTTAATTTAAGGGCTGTGCTGAGGCTATGGCACACGGTCTAGTTTTCGGTAACTAATCGCCTCTGTTAAATGATTCTGTTCAATGGTTTTAGAGTGATCGAGATCGGCGATGGTACGGGATAACTTAAGGATTCGGTGATAGCCCCGGTGAGACAGTCCGAAACGGTCAATGGCTTGTTCCAGTATTTGATGGTTTGATTCGGATAAGGGGCAAAAGGTTTTAATGTCGGGGGCGGTGAGAAAGGCATTGGTCTTACCCGCACGCGATAAAGCGATATTGCGGGCAACATTAACGCGTTGTTTAATCGTTGGGCTGTTTTCTTCACCTTGCGGATTGCCCGTGCGCAGCAGCTCAAGTTTAACGCGAGGGATTTCCAAGTGAATATCAATTCGATCCAGTAACGGTGCAGATATTTTATGCCGGTAACGATTGACTTGGTCGGTTGTACATTGACAGCGACCTAAAGGGTCGCCTAAGTAGCCGCAAGGACAAGGGTTCATGGCGGCAATGAGTTGAAACCGTGATGGAAAGTCCGATTGCTTATTGGCGCGGGAAATGGTGATGATGCCAGTTTCTAACGGTTCGCGTAAAACTTCTAATGCTTTTTTGTCAAACTCAGGGAGTTCATCGAGGAATAATACCCCGTGGTGTGCTAATGATATTTCTCCGGGTTTGGGGTTGCTTCCGCCGCCCACTAAGGCAGTAGCAGAGGCGCTGTGGTGGGGCGATCTAAAGGGAGGCGTGAGCCAGTCGTGTTGATTTGTTTTATTGTTTGAAATAGAGGTAATGGCTGCAGACTCTAAGGCTTGTTCTTCGGTGAGCGAAGGGAGAATGCTGGGTAAGCAAGCGGCAAGCATGGACTTTCCCGTCCCCGGAGGACCATATAAGAGTAGGTTATGTTGGCCTGTGGCGGCAATTTCAAAGGCTCTTTTAGCGTGAAAATGGCCATGAACATCGGCAAAGTCAGGCGAGGTCCTGATTGAGGGCGCTTGTTGTGAGCAGTATTGTTGAGCTTCAATAGGTTTTTGGCCGTGAAGGTGGGCGCAAACATCCAGTAAGCTAGCGGCCGCTAGATTGGTAGCCTGTTTTACCAGTTGGGCTTCTTCTTGGTTTTCTAGTGGCAGTATTAATTTTTTCTTGGCATTTTTACAGGCCAGTGAGACCGGAAGAATTCCGCTGATGGGTCGTAATGCACCGCTCAGTGATAATTCGCCTACGAACTCGTAGTGCTCTAATATGGGGTGAGGGAGTTGACCGGATGCGGCAAGGATACCTAAGGCAATAGCAAGGTCAAAGCGCCCTCCTTCTTTAGGTAAATCTGCGGGAGCCAGATTAACGGTAATGCGTTGTACAGGAAAGTTGAGTTGGGAATTAATAATAGCGCCACGCACTCGGTCTTTACTTTCTTTAACGGCCGCTTCGGGTAAGCCGACAATGGATAAGCTGGGCAGCCCATTAGTCACATGGACTTCGACCGTTACTAATGGGGCTTCTACACCTGTGCGGCCACGGCTGTAAAGGATAGCTAGCGGCATTTTTCAGGTGTCATCATAAAGTGTTATTCCTTAGTCATTTGTGCTTCCAGCGTTTGAAGTTGTTGTTCGAGTGTTTCAAGTTTCTGTCGAGTTTTAGCTAATACTGCTTTTTGGACCTCGAACTCTTCGCGGGTCACTAAGTCCATATTGTTGAGTACGCCTTGCAATGCTGCGTGTATATTTTTTTCCAGATCGGTACGGATAGCATCCAATCCGGGAGGCATGCTATCTGCTAAACGGCTGGCAATTTCGTCAATTTTTTTGGGGTCAAACATAGTGTTTACTCGTGGTTAAAATTAATTAAGGTAGGTTTTGTTTTTAGGTCAATAACGTGCTACCGGTGACATAGTTTAACAGTTAACAAGGAGTCACTCGTAACTGTAGTACTTTTAAGTGCGATAGGAAGGATTTTAAGCGTACCGAAGGTACCCCCTAATCGTGTTGACTAGGGAGTGTATGTGATCTAGGTCAGCATAAAGCCACGAATGGTAAAGAAAAGTAGCGCGGCCAGTAATGCAGACAAAGGCACTGTAATAATCCAGGCGGCTGCAATTTTATAGAGTTGACTTCTTTTGACGAGTTCCTGGCGATAGCCTTTTTGTAGTTTTTTGCGGTCACTCTTCGTGAGTTTGTTTTTTGATGATTTTCGCTTTAAGAGTTTGAGCATTTTTCTTTTAGTCGTGACCGATGACTTTTGAAATTTTTTCAAAAAGGCTGCTACTTTTTTAGGGTTATCATCTTCGTGATGCGCGATGATCTTGTCGATCATACGGTCATAATTATTTTTTAAGTATTCTCTTAAAAAACCAACGCCAAAAACAGCACCCACAGCGGTGTGAGTAGAGCTAATAGGGAGTCCTAATTGGCTGGCAAGAATAACCGTAATCGCAGCAGCCATAGAAATACAAAAGGCGCGGGTCTTATCGAGTTCGGTGATTTCACTGCCTACAGTGCGTATTAATTTTGGGCCGTAGAGTGCTAAACCAATAGAAATACCAATGGCCCCAATGGCCATAACCCAAAGAGGAATAGCGGCTTTTTCGGTAATTCCACCGCTGTTAAAGGCATCATTAATGGCGGCGAGTGGTCCGACCGAGTTGGCGACATCGTTTGCGCCATGGGCAAAGCTTAATAATGCAGCGGCACAAATAAGAGGGATGGTAAACAGTGTATCAACGTCGAATTTAGTATTTTGCATCATTAGGGTTGCCCGGTTAATCAAAGGGCGAACAATTAAATAGAGTGATACGGCAATAAAAAAACCAATGCTGATAGCGCTTACTAGATCAATTTTCCATATTTTTTTAAACCCTTTCATCATGAGGTAAGTTGAAAAAGCCCACGCCATTAATGCGATTAAAATCGGCACAACGCTTTTGGCGGCAGAAAGCATGTCTGTTTTGTAGGTGATCGTTCGTTTGATCAGGTACAAAAAAAGAGCCGCAATAATCCCGCCCATGATGGGGGAGATAAACCAACTGGCTGCAATTTTCCCAAAGACTGCCCAATTAGCAATACCAAAACCGCCTGCGGCAATGCCGGCACCTAATACGCCGCCTACAATGGAGTGTGTGGTTGAAACTGGGGCGCCAAAATAAGTCGATAAATTTAACCAGAGTGCAGCCGCTAGAAGTGCCGCGGTCATTAACCAGACGAAAGTGTCGGTATCGTTAATTAACGCCGGATCAATAATACCTTTTTTAATGGTGCCTACCACATCGCCGCCTGCGACTAAGGCGCCGGAGGATTCAAAAATGGCAGCGATTAGGATAGCGCCGGTGAGTGTGATTGCCTTAGAGCCTACAGCGGGACCAACATTGTTCGCAACATCGTTGGCGCCAATATTAAGCGCCATATAGCCGCCAATAACGGCGGCAACAATTAATAGGGTGTTTCGTTCGTCAACATAACCGCCTACATAGATCATGATGGCAAAAAGAAATAAAATGGCTAAGCTGACTCGAACAATACCGGGTAAGGTGTTAGTGGTATTAAGTTGCGCTTGGTTTGGATTTATTGAATTCATGGTTTTATATAGAAGTTATTCAATCACTGTTGTGGTCGTTACCAATAAAAATGACGTAACTTTAATTGTCTTTAATGTATAAAAGACAATTATCTAAAGTGAATATGACAATAACATTACAGTTGAAATATTAGTGACGATTTTTTAAATCGTCTTATAGCACTGAATCATTTTAAATCAAAAGAAGGTAGTCAAGATATGAAGGCAGGCATGATCGGTTTAGGGGCTATGGGGACTCCGATGGCGAGAAATCTGGCAAAAGCGGGGGTTTTAACAGCTGTTTATAATCGTACGGAGGAAAAAGCGCATCGTTTGGCTCAAGAATTGGCGGTCTGTTGCGCCCCGTCACCTGAAGTCTTAGCGCAAAGTGTTGATGTTGTTTTTTTATGTGTGTCTAAAGATGCCGTTGTTTTGGCTCTTGTCGATGCTATTTGCCCGGTGTTAAAGGCAGGTTCTATAGTGGTGGACATGTCGACGGTAGGGTGTGAAACGGCGCAACGAGCTGCAGTTTTGTTAGCAGAGCAAGGCGTTGGTTTTCTTGATGCGCCGGTTTCAGGGGGTGTTGAAGGTGCTAAAAATGGGACTTTGTCGATTATGGTAGGCGGCGAGGAAAAGCATTTAGAGCACGTTAAACCGTTGTTAGCTGCTATGGGAGATAAGATCATTCATATGGGGCCGGTCGGTGCGGGGCAAGCGACTAAAGCCGTTAATCAGGTTATGGCTGCAGGGATTAATCAAGCGGTAACGGCTGCGCTGGCTTTGGGGCAGGCGCAAGGTTTACCGATGGCGCAAGTGTTTGATGTGGTCTCGGGAGGCGCGGCCGGCAATTGGTTTTTAGCCCATCGCGGTAAAACGATGCTTCAGGGGGTTTATGAACCGGGGTTTAAGTTGGCGTTACACCATAAGGATTTGGAGATTTGTCAGGCCATGGCGAAGGCTCAAGGCTTATCGATTGATTTTTTAGATCAAACGCTGGCAGATTACCAGCGCTTGATGACTGAGGGCTATGGCGATGAAGATATTTCAGCGTTATATCGATTAAAGCGGCCAGATTAAGGGCTGTTTGTTGAGCGTTCTTTTTTAAGCACCGCAGCAGCGTTTATATTTTTTACCACTGCCGCACGGGCACGGTGAATTTTTACTGGGTACGTTGGGATCTTGTTTTTTAGTTTCGGTGTGGGAAATCGCTTTAGCCGCGCCGTCTAAATAAAACCAGCTATTAGCGGTTTTCTGGAACCGGCTAATTTCGTGCATGTAGTGTTCTTTGTTATCTAACAGAAAATAGGCTTTAAATTCCACGAGGCCTTTTTTGTCTTTACTACTGCCCTTTTTGGTATTGAGAATTTCTAATCGTTGCCATTGACTTTGGTCTTTCGATAAATCTAATGTTTTAGGGCGGGTTTTAAGATCCCAACTGTTAAGGAGATAATCGACGTTTTCACTGGCAAAGGCGCAAAACCGTGAGCGCATCAGCGCTTCAGCTGTTTTGGGTTTTTCTGTGCCGTCAAGATAAGGTCCGCAGCAATCGTTTCGGGCTTTGGTCGAGCCGCAAAGGCATAGTGAGTCTGTGTTCAAAGCTTGGTTCCTGTTACTAGCAATCAGTTGGGGTTTTAGTGCTGTCCTGATCAATATTTATTGTATTACAACTCGTATCATTTTCCTGTGCCTTACCAGTTGCAGCGGTTGCGGTGAGTGCATAGCAAATTTTCCATTTGTCATCTAGCGCAAGACCTACACCTTGTGGGCAAGTTGTATCATTGGGGGGAGTCAGTGCCAAACGATAAAATTCTTCCGGTGATTCTTCGAGTTCTTTTAAGGTAAAGGTTGATGTGAGTGTGTCACAGGGCTTTACAATGTTTTCATTAATAGTAGTGGCATAGCTTGGGCAATTTACCCGAAATTTCTCTTGTGCTAATTGCAGTGACAACAGGGCGTTACGGGCATCGGCGCGCCGTGCTTTTTGTAAATACTGGCTGTAAGCCGGAATAGCGTTAACAGCTATTATAGCAATAATGCTAATGACAATCAGCAGTTCAATCAGGGTAAAGCCGGCGTGTTTGTTTTTCATGGGCGTTAAGTGTAATCAATGAAGGGGTTAATCGCTAATAAAATTGACGTTTTCAATGGTAGTTGCACCGTTATGTTCTATGACTATTGTCGCTGTTGGGTTGCTAGTGGCAGTAGCGTCATTGCTAACAAATGAGTCGAGATTACTGGTGATCGTGGCATTGTTTTGTGTGGTTGTTGCGGT
>MPSY01000042.1:0-4484 GCA_001901525.1 Methylococcales bacterium OPU3_GD_OMZ
ACTAACAGCCGCTAAAAAAACTACTCAAGAAAAATTAAATTATTTTTTATCCGAGTATTGAGCAAATCTAATTTTAGGCGTAGGATTATTGTTGCCTTGTAACAAATTGCTAGTTCTAATTTTTAATTTTCTTTTAACGCTAGGAGAATGATTAATGTACTGTCAATACGAAACTAACCTCATCAATCGAAAAAAACTCAACGAGTTATTAAATTGGTTCAAAAATAAAATCAACACCGACTACGAGGTTATTCAGGAGAGCCATAATGATTTTTATGTGGTTTTCCGTGATCTAAATGAAAAAAACGTTATGTTAGTCAAAAATAAAATAAAAGGCTCCTGTCTATTGCCTGGTTAATGCAGTCATAGCATAAATTCATTTATTAGCATCAATATTCACACAATATTGATGCTAATTTTTTATCTACCTTGCACCCTTTATTCGAAACAGAACGTTGCTTTACTTGATACAACAAGAAAATTTCCAAAAGCAAACCCTTTTCATCAGGCAAAAAAAAACGGCATCCTGTTTATAAGGCTACCGCAT
This sequence comes from Methylococcales bacterium OPU3_GD_OMZ, assembly GCA_001901525.1. Classification (GTDB taxonomy): domain Bacteria; phylum Pseudomonadota; class Gammaproteobacteria; order Methylococcales; family Methylomonadaceae; genus OPU3-GD-OMZ. Next base: position 548 of record MPSY01000042.1, read on the forward strand.
AAAAATTCTTTCATGTCTTTTAAGACAAATTTAAGGAGAATCTAAAATTCTGAGTTCAGTTTATAGATTAATAACCCTTGTTGGAATGTGACACAGTGTCGCGCGACAAATTGTCACAGGGTAAACACCCTATTTTTAAAGTTCACCCCTAAATCCCAATCCTTTTTCTAAAAAGATCTATTGATGACCGCCAAACTATTAAAATTTGACCAAATTCATATAGAAGTCGCCCGGAATGCCTCCGATGACTTCAATCTCTTTCACGACAAGCATAAATGGCTACAAATCACCCATAACCCCTTTAAAGGCCCCATTGTCCTTGGCTATCAACTCAATACTTTAATTGAATACCAAATACGTTTATATCGGAAAGCCCGGCATGAAAATAAAATTATTGCCGAAAACAACTTACGATTTAGTAACTATCAAATCACTTTTGTTAACGCGCTTCGTACGGAAACACCGTTTAATCTGGAAATAAAAAAGACACTTATAAAAACTATTCCCAATTTAACCTTAGGGAATCGCATTTCCATAAAATCGGGCGAGGAAACTATTTTATTAGGATTTAAAAAAGAAACCCAACACCCTTTATTTCTTGGAGAAACAACTTTTAATACATTACCTGACTTATCAGGCATTCCCGATAAAACACAAGTCCCAGGCACCGAGTATTTTCTTAAACGAAAAATTTTAAACAACGGTAACGTTAAGAACTTTCTTTCAGCGTCATTGGTTGAACAATCAGATTATTTTGATGAACTAACCCATCTTGCAAAATATCCCGAAATATTTCCTTGCAGTTTAGCGTCAGGAGCCCTCTTAGAAAAAGCACATCTAGAAAACCATGATTTCAAACGAAACCCTATGGTTTATACCTCTCATGAAATATCAGTAGACCGTAATCATTTGAAAACACTTAAAAATGGCAATAATCTCACTATTTTAGTGAAACAACACCCTGAATCTGAAGCCAACACACTCAACCAAACGAACATTAAGTTACGAACCTATGATTGCTTTGGTTTACTCCAAACCAATAAGGTTTTATTTAGACTGACAATGAATCTCGTCCCGCTAGAAGGTATTCTTAAAACATTAAGAAGAAAAAGCTGAACCTAACCATCGCAAAAAGTTAATATCATACAACATGAGTCTAACAATTGGGCAATTAGCTAAACAGGCAGGCGTGACTATTGAAACGATCCGCTTTTATCAACGTAAATCACTCCTCGTTGAGCCGAAAAAACCGAGTCATGGCTTTCGCCAGTACCCTGAGGAGAGCATTGCTCAAATTCGCTTTATAAAACGAGCTCAAAAATATGGCTTTTCCTTAAAAGAGATTTCAGAATTACTTTCAATACACACCCACCATTGTGAAGAAATAAGAAAAATAGCTGAACAAAAGTATCAACAGATTGATACTCAAATAAAAGACTTAACTATTCTGCGTCATGCGCTTAACGACATGATTAAACGTTGCCAAAATGAACCTTCATCTGAACACTGCTCACTCATTGACACATTCTTTGAAGACGCATCATAGAAAAACAACCGACAATGACTTGCTTCCCTACTAGTCACCTTCACTGAAAACTTAGGTAGTAATGAGCAAAAACTCACCCTAATATTTTAAAATGATACGCCTGCTTGAACCCATAACACCTGCTTATCGGTTTTATGGGTTTGAGTGTCATAGTAAGCATATTTGGTGAGCAATTTGTAATGTTTACCCCATTTCTTAATCGCCACAAAATCATACTCCTGGCCATAATCTACCTGTCCGGTATCATCATCAAAGTCATGATAAACAGCCATTAAGTTAACACCCATCACACGCATACTGACAGAACCATAAATATCTCTTATACCTGCGCTGGGTGTGGATAAAAATTGATCAGCCCAACCCTGATGCGCATGTAAGGTTGCCAGTGGCGTTGAAAAACCATAACCCTCTCGACCCTCTAATTGTTCCCAACCCACTTTGGCCGTTATATTTAGCACAGAAGCCCCAACGACTAAATGGAAATAATCCAAACCCCTAATGGCGTTAGGGTTATTCGCATGATCACTCTGATTTGCATATTCAGCCGTATAAAGCGCTCTAAATAAATCAGCAAATTGATAACCTCCATCAAAACGAACGCCGTGCGTTTGTGTTGACTTAACGTTATCTGCAACATTGTCGTTGTAATGCAACCAATACGAATAGCCCACCAAGGTACCGACCCTTGGAACGGTATACCCCACATGAATAAACTGCGAATCCATTGCCGTACTGAGTGATTTAATATCCTGTATTTTGGTAATATAACCCGCCGTTATATCCATATCAGGGAAAAACGAACTGGTTAACACCGCCGCATCATAGATCTGCTCCATTTGACGCCAACCCACATTACCGATAAACCGATCATTATCTAATTTTAGCCTTTGCCGACCTATCTTGAGGTTACTCTCAAAAAGATGATAATTAACCCAAGCCCGATTTAACTCATGTTGTTGTGGGTCTGCTACCGTTTCATAATGAGTCTTTCCATTCCTAAGACTGTTATAGGTATTGGCGCTAAAATCTTGATTGCCTTCATACTCGGCATATAACTTAAAACCTTGAAATGTTGGTGTTAAGTAACCTATTCTTGACCGAACGGTAGATGCATTTCCTACCGATTTTCCGGCGCTATCCGTATCAACATGTTCAAACCGATAATTTAAATCGACCTTAATTTGACCATACTTTCCTTTTTCACCCACCTTTAAAATATTTTCAACAGACTCATTAAAATCAGTCACTTCAACGCAATAAAGCAATGGCGAAAATAAGGGTAACGCTATTAAAACAAAGAATCTCGCTACGCTAACTGTGAAAATATTTATTTGTGCCACCCGTTCTTATGCAATCAATTTTGTTCCGTTATTAATTACCTGACCTACCGACATTATCGAAAAAACTTTAGCCTAAATATCAATCACTTTTTTAAAGCGACTGACTACTCCAAGATTTAAGCACTTGAACCCATTCAGGGCGATCGTTTAAACAAGGAATTAAAGTCAGCGAGTCACCGCCTGCGTCCTTAAAGACATCTTGACCTCGTATAGCAATTTCTTCCAGCGTTTCTAAACAATCCGTCACAAAAGCCGGGCAAATCACCAATACCTCTTTACAACCCTCAGTGGCTAAATCTCGCAAACGATCTTCAGTATTCGGCCCTAACCATTTTGCCCGACCAAGACGCGACTGGAAAGCGACTGAATATTGCTCAGGCAGTAAACCTGCCGCCGCCGCAAAACATTCTGTGGTCCGAAGCACCTGACGGCGATAACAACTGTTTTGAAAACTACTGTCGGTGTTACAACAATCGGCGTGTTGTAAACAATGTTGCCCCGAAACATCGAGCTTGGTTATATGTGACTCCGGAAGCCCATGATAACTGAAAACAATATGATCGTAAGGATTCTCCAAATAAGGTCTCGCACTATTAACTAGCGCGGTAATATAAGCAGGGTTTTCATAAAAAGGTTCAACCACCGATAACTTGATAGTCAACTTATGCTTGTTAATAACCCGTTGAGCTTCTCGAATAGAGGTGGTCACTGTACTTTGTGCAAAATGTGGATATAAAGGGATAAAGAGTATCTCTTCAATTGCTGCAGATTCCGCAATCGTTAATATTTTCTTTTCTATACTTGGCTGACCGTATCGCATAGCCATTTCAACAGGTCTATTCAACTGCTTTTGCAATTGTTCTTTCAAACGATTAGAAATAACCATTAACGGCGACCCTGTTGGCAACCATACACTCTGATAAGCTTTTGCCGAGGATTTAGGCCGCGTAGGTAACACCAACAAACTAACCACCAGACGCCGTAACCACCACGGTAATTGAATCACATAAGCATCCATTAAAAACTGGTTAAGATAGCTTCTCACTGCTTT
>MPSY01000042.1:4961-15311 GCA_001901525.1 Methylococcales bacterium OPU3_GD_OMZ
CCTTCGATTTATATGACATTGATACTTCCTTCGGATTAGAACTACTTCAAGGCAATGCCACCCTTTATCGCCGTCTATTACTAAGACTCCGTGATCGTCTTGAAATATTTACATCAGAATTTTATGCCCTTGAGAATGACACTGAAGCACAAGAAAGACATGCGCACACACTTAAAGGCGTTGCCGGAAATTTGGGTGCAAAATCAATTAGTGAAGTAGCAGGTGCATTGGAATTGACCTGTAAAAACAACACGAGCCAAAAAGACATTACCGATCAATTAACTAAAATGGAAGCTTTAATACCCCCTGTTTTACAAGGACTCAATCAACTCAGTGAAGCATCCAAACGAACAAAAGATAATGATTAACTAACGTTAAGAAATAACATACCAACCTGATTTACCGCACCTACTAGCCCAATTGTTAAAAATTAAAATAACTTTTTTTAGAAAAAAACTAATTATTTCTTAATAAAGTGACGATAGACTAAATGAGGGGTTTTTTTCTTCTAACCCCACCCTTGACTTTTTTTAGCCTAGCTCAGTTTACTGGCGTAAAATGGAAATATACTAGAAAACCACTTAATCGCAACAAAGATCATGGGAAAAACAACTGACCAATACATTAAATTACCCGATTTAATTTTCATTGTATTATTCATCAGTAGTCAGCCCATATTAGCCGTTGATTTACCTTCTGGCGTTTTCACCGAATGGTATAGCGAGGGCATTAAAAAATCAGAGGGGTATAATGAAGCGGGGATTAAAGAAGGCCTCTGGACCCAATGGCACGCCAATGGCGTAAAAAAAATAGAAGGGCACTATGAGGTAGGTAAAAAAGAAGGAATCTGGACCCAATGGTATAACAATGGTTCAAGAGAGTCAGAGGGTTATTATACCCACGATTACAAAGATGATCTCTGGACCACGTGGTATGAAACTGAGGCGGTCGCCGACATTGAAATAGACCAGACCAATGATCAAGTCACCACGACACTTACAAATACAACCGGAACCGCTACAGTCAGTATTTCTGGACCCTCAATCGTTGAGGAAGGTAAAACAACAACGAATTACACCGTTGCAATAACTGACACACAAACAACTAATGTTATTATCACTTTAACTTATACGGGCACAGCAACTGCAGGGGGTACTGATTATACCAGTATAGCCAATATCACTATCCCAGCCGGATACACAGGAGCTACGTTTAATTTAGTTACCGTTAAAGATAGTCTATTAGAAAAAATGTCCGATGGCTCAATAGGGTCTGAGGATATTATTATTACAATAAGCACTGCAGCAGCCGGGGTTACCATTAATGGCGACCAAAACAGTGTAACCACCTTGATCACAGATGAAGCGTTGACCGCAACAACCATTAGCCAAAAGTCCTGGGTTAGTATTTCTGGGCCCCTGACGGTTAATGAGGGTGAAACCACCAGTGATTATACAATCGAAATTACTGAACCACCAACAGAAGATTTGACTGTTGAATTTACCTATTCAGGTACAGCAACCCATAATACCGACTACACCGGCAAGAATAGCGTTGTTATCAAAAAAGGCTATAACTCAGCCACTTTTCAATTAGTGACTCTTGATGATAATGCACCTGAAAGTATGGTCGCTACAGATGGATCTGGCGTATATTTCGGATCTGAGGATATTATTTTAACCATTACTGGCATCACTAGCAGAGCCTTAGAAACTATCGGTATAGACAATGACCGAAATACTATCTCCACCATACTCTCAGATCAAGGCACTGTCTTTGAAGCCAGAACCCCTTTGCTAACCACAGCCACAACAGTGAGTCTTACCGGGCCAACAACTGTTAATGAGGGGGACATCACAACCGATTACACCGTCACGTTAACTCAAAAAGCAACCCAAGATATTACTATCAGTTTAAGCTATTCAGGGTCGGCTATCGAGGGAGAAGACTACACGGGCGACAGTAGCGTGGTTATTTTGACAGGAGAAACCACTACGACTTTTACGTTATCGGCACTTGATGATGCACTGGTTGAAACAGCTGAATCGATTATTGTCTCTCTTACCCCTCTCAGCGTTGGTGGAGAGGAAGAACGGAAAAAATCAGAATTTAACTATGTAGAAGGCAAAAAAGAAGGTGCTTGGCGTGAATGGTATAGTGATGAATTCAGTACGCTAAAATCAACCGGTTACTTTCAAGACGATAAAGCTGAGGACATTTTTACCCGTTGGTATCAAAATGGCAATAAAAAAGAAGAAGGCTATTTTCGTTTAGGTCAAAAAGATGATCTTTGGACGACATGGTATGAAAATGGCAATACCAAAGAAACAGGGTATTACAGTGCTGATAAGAAGGATGATCGATGGATCACTTGGTATCAAAATGGTCAGAAACAACAGCAAGGCTTTTATAACAAAGGCCGTAAAGAAGACCATTGGACTTTTTGGTATGACAACGGCGATAAAAAAGCAGAACAGGACTATTAATTAAAAAAAACAATCCATCGGATCGCTCTCATAACGCCTTGCGTTAATAGCGCTATTAGTTAATCGTTTTTCCGTTGAAAAATAAATTGGTAGCCTATCATGCCAACAATCATCGCACTAACAGCAATCAGCGGATCATAGAAACGAACACCCAAACTAGCAATAGCAGGTCCCGGACAATAACCAATTAATCCCCAGCCGATACCAAACAATAGTGCTCCTAAAATTAAAGCGCGATCAATAACCGTCGTTTCAGGCAGATAAAACCGAGTCTCTAAAAGCGGTGTCTTAATTAAAAAGATCCTCCGATAAAACAATGTTGTCGTCACAACCGCACCGCCCAGTACCAAGAGCAAACTCGGATCCCATTGTCCTGTCACATCAAGAAAATTCAGGACTTTATCAGGATTGGTCATTTGTGACACCATCAATCCGATACCAAAAATAAAACCAGACACTAGAGCTGCTAAAATTTGTTTCATCATTAAGACCTAAATTAAATGCCGCAACACATAGACCGTCACTATGCCGGTAGAAAGAAAGATAACCGTCGCGATCAGTGACCGTAAAGAAAACCGCGACAACCCACACACACCATGCCCACTCGTGCAACCAGTGCCCATAGCGGTTCCAAAACCAACCAATAGACCGCCCAAAACTAAGATAATCAGCGAGGTATTTTCAGCCGGTAAACTTTGCGTGGGCACTAGAGCCTGATAAGCCAGACCTGCCGAGACTAAACCGATCACAAAAGCCACGCGCCAACTGTTATCTAATACCGTTGAGGGAGTTAATAACCCTTTAAGCATACCGCTAATTCCAGCAATACGTCCATTTAAAAACATAAACAGGCTGGCTCCTAAGCCAATAAGAATACCGCCAAAAAGAGCGGAATAAGGGGTAAAGTTTTCCATTGTTAAATTAGCGTTATAAATTATGAATTAAAATTTCCAAGAATAGCCAATCTCAAAGGCATTTTGGTACATGGATAAAGAACCGGGGACACCAAAAGCGGTTTGTTCACTGCTGACATGTTCTTTGAAGGCATGTTGATAAGAAAGATTCCACTCACCAAATTCACTGGGGCTATAACTTAAACCAAAAGTCATGTGTTTATTGGTAACTGCCGGGGCAATGACATTAAACAACAATTGGTCGCCGCCAAAGGGGCGATCATTCCAACTGTAACCGGCACGTAAGGTGAGATCCTGATTCACTTCATATTGCAGGCCAATCCGAAAAACATCAATATCGTCCCAACCAAAGCCAATGCCGTTATCAGCCCCAAGTGTCGTATACCCTGCAGGAAGATCTGGACCTGGTCCACCACGTGCAAATGGGCTTGTTGGATTAAAAACAGGCCCTTTATTAGCAATCGACTTTACATCACCGTAGAAAATTCGTTCATAGTCAAAACTTAAGGTCAGGTCAGAACGTGGATGCAGAGCAATCCCCGTGGTAAAATTGGCCGGAATATCAAAACCACCATTTTCGGCAAACAAATCGCTGTATTGGTGAAATTCGGTCATATAAATCTTACTGGAAGCCGATACCCCCAGCGTTACCATCGGGTGAATTTGTCCAATCCAGCCAGCACGAATACCTGTGCCGTAGGCAAAGTCATAAGCGGTATCAGTCAAATCTGTTCCAGCGCTATTTTCCGTAAATCCTATAAAATTACCCAGCCCCTTCGCTTTAAAATATTGCACACCAATTAAAGGCGCTATTCCAAAGCTGTGCTCCGGCGTTATCTGATAACTCAAGGTGGGTGCTATAATCCCTTGGCCCATATCAATCTGCAAGGTGCCAGTATTAGCCATACCTGTTTTGTTACCTTGACCCATAGTTTCATCAAAAACATTACGAGTATAGGTGGTATTCATACCGCCATTGGCATAAACAGAGATGCCCCAACTAAGTTGGTCGTTCAGTTGGTACTTAAAGCCGCCATTCGGAATTACAAAAAAATCACGCTTACTTTTTTTACGCACTTCCAAATTATTGCCTAATGCTGCTTCCCGAATAGGGCTGAATAGCATTAATGAGAAATCTGCCCGTTCTTCTATTAATGACATGCCTGCCGGGTTAACGGCAGACGTGGTGGCGTCTTGAGGGGCTGCCACTACCGCGCCCGCCATACCGTTTGATTTAGGCCCATAACCCAAAGCAAAATAGCCGGTAGTCGCTGAGGCTTGTGATGCTATTCCCAATAAAATTAAACTTAAAAAGACAACTAAATTTTTTTTACAGTCATGATCTCATCTTTGGTCAATCGTTTTTAGAACCTGTGTAGACCGAATTTTCTGCCAAAGCATTAATAACTTCCAAAAGTTGTTACCCAACACCATTTATATTTGGTTCGGATTGTACCTACGCCAGTCGCTTTAACAAAGGGTTTTTACAATTTTTCACTCACTCATTACTAACAATCTTCATGTTAAGAGGTACTGACCTATTAGTTAGTCGCCAACAATAGGCTTATAGCACTCTTGAAATCAGTTTTGCCTTGCTATATTCTGCTACTCACTTCTTAACGAAAATGGTACCTTTCATGAAATATCTGGTCCTTATTCTCATCATGCTATCAAGTACGGTCATGGCTGAAGAAATTTATTTTTGTTCCGATAACAGTGCCAACGGCTTCAAGAAAAAACAAGGACGCTATAAAGCAACTGCCTTTAATCCAAAAAAATTCAGCATGAAATTGCTCGATGATGGCCATATAGTCATCAACTCTCCCTCTATGGACAGTGCCGGACTTTATAGCTGTATTAAACCGGTACGGTTTACGCCTCAAACGTTGAGTTATGATATTTCTACACGTTGGAAATCGTGCGCATCGCCGAATGGCTATCTATTCAACTTCAATTCAAACAATGGCCGCTATGTTTTTGCTAAAGGTTATGGTTATGTATTTTCTGATAACGACGGGGATTCCGTCGCAATACGGATAGGCATTTGCACTAAAAATTAAGGCCTTGAGTACATCTTATTTTTTTACAAAAACTAAAGCTATCCAGCCGACTTCTTTGACTTGGTTAGCTTACTATCAAAAATACCATCTCCCGTGGTATCCTCCGCTATCGTATCTAAACAACCATCATGGTTGGAATCAACAATAATAGTATCTATTTCACCATCCCCAGTCATATCAATACCAACGGTATCAAGCATACCATCATCGTTAGTATCAATACTCACGGTATTACTTAAATCACCGTCAATTCTTCCTTTATCAAAGGCCTCTTTAACTTTTTGAATTCGATCGGTGCTAATTAAAGAATCATTTCCAGGATCTTGATTATCTTTCCCCATAACACATACCTTATATTTTTTTAAACTGAAAGATAATTGTCACACTAATTTAAAACAAGTCAACCGATAAATCGGCACCCATGGCCATCGCCCTAGACAAGCAAAAATTATTAATCGCTGCCCGGTCACCTCAGGGCAAATACTATAAGACGATACTTCCCACTCCACACATACAAACGTACAGCCTTTATCAACTAGACTAAAATGCTTAACTACAGATTAAAACCTAATCAATTACCGCCTTAACACCGGCATGACAGGCCGTCGGCCCCCCCAAGAAGTTGATGATTTTCTGGCTAAATCAGCCGGTCTAATATCAACTTTGAGAAACAACCTTGCCATCTCATGAGATAACTCAGCCAGCCCTATTTCCCACGCAATCGTTTCTTTAAAGCATGTAGCCTGCACCGTATTTATGTGAGCATCACCCGTAGCACCCAGATCACTCATTCTATGCGTATATTTACCAAAAATATGAAGGGTTTTTTAAACTTGCTCATTAACTGAAACTTCTTATCACGTTCTTTAAGCGTGTCAGTTGCCCTTTCTTCCTCCTCTATCTCCAATGCTAAGGCAATACTTTCACGTTTAAGTTCAGTCAGTCTGTTTTTATCCTGAATATCAATTTGATCGCTGGAAAATTGGTACCCACATTCGTTCATCTCAATGACAAACCCCATATTAAAACGGGTCTCATTAGGCCGGTTAATTTCTTTTACAAAGACTCTTTCACTAGCGTCTTTTTTCTCATAACTATTAGGTTGAGTTTCTTTCGATAAGCCTTGATACGTACCCTTCTGCCAAAGGGCCTTACCTTTAACGACTGGCATATGAGAAAACACTGACTCAAAGGCTTGAGAACTCACGATTTAACCTCTCTACTATCGATACTCACTAACAAAAACCACTTCACTTAGGCTATAAGTCGACAGCGATAACACAATCTTTATTCACTTCGTTACAAAAAAATCTCTTCTAAATAAAAATTTTAACGCTCATACCCTCCCCTTTATTAACATCCAGTGTTATTGATCTGTTTGTTAATCATTAACTTATGTTCCATAACGCTCACACTAAAACACCGAAACCAACAAGTCATTCACATAAACCCAAGTGTGTTGCGCTTTTAACTGATATTCATTTAGTATGGTCTTTCCGTGTTTTAATTCCGCTAACGTGCTGTTGGTATCTGAAAAAGAACTTTAATCCCAACAACAAGCAAACAGCTCCGATGAAACCGAAGCCCTAGACTCTTTTTTTATAACTAACACCTAGCAAATGAACGTAGATAGAATTTTAACCCGCGCAAAAGCTCATGCAAAAAAGGGTGAATTGAATAAAGCGCGAGCGCTTTACACGCTACTTTTACAAACCTTTCCAGAAAACCAACAAGCCAAAATAGAACTCAAAAAATTACCCAATAAGGTTTTTCCAAATACCACATCTGATCTAACACAAACACAAATTGACTCAGTCGTTGCGCTTTATCACGCCGGCAAAACAGACCAGGCCTTAGAAGCTTTAGAGACACTAACGAGCAAGTTCCCCACTGTCGCTATTCTTTTTAATATCCAAGGCGTTTGTTACGCAGATCGGCAACAATTCGACGCTGCTGTTCAAAGTTATCAACAAGCACTTCAAATACAACCCGATTATACTGAGGCTCAGTATAATCTTAGTGTTGCTTTCAACAATATCGGCCAGTTAGATAAAGCCATTGTTAGCTATAAAAAAACACTAAAAATAAAGCCCAATTATCCCGAGGCTCATTACAATCTGGGGGTTATCCTTAACACCCAAGGACAATTATCAGCGGCTATTTCCTGCTACCGACACGCGATCAAATTCAAACCAAACTATACAAAAGCACACAGTAATCTAGGCATAGCCCTTAAAGATACGGGCCAACTGAAGGCATCAGTTAAAAGTTATCAGCAGGCACTCAAACTGCAGCCGAACGATCCAGAAACACTCTACAACCTTGGTAATGTCCTCCATAATCTAGATCAAGTAGCTGCCGCCATTACCCACTATAAATGCGCCCTTAAAATCAATCCTGATTATATTGAGGCCAGTAACAATCTGGGCATTGCCCTAAAAGAAGCCGGCCACCTGAAAAAAGCAATTAAGCACTACGAGGACACCTTAAAAATTAAACCTGACTATGCGGAAGCGCATTATAACCTCGGTGTGATTCTTCAAGAGACCAGCCGATTAAAAGAAGCCGTTAACCACTATGAACAGGCCTTAAAAATAAAACCACACTACGCTGAGGCCTATAACAACCTTGGAATGACTCTCCAAGATAGTGGCCAGCCCGATACCGCAATTAACAACTATAAGAATGCGATTAGCATAAATCCCAACTATGCTGAAGCACACAATAACCTTGGCGTTTCCTTACACGAAACGCATCAATCTGTAATTGCCATTACTAGCTACCACAAAGCAATCCAACTTAAGCCTGATTATGCTGAGGCCCATTACAACTTGGGGATAGCTTTCAAAGAACGTGGTCAACTGAATGACGCTATTAACAGTTTTCAACAGGCGTTAAAGATCAAACCTACTTATGCCGAAGCACTGATACATTTAAGCATCTATTCCTGGCTTGATGATGACCTGAGTCGTCTATCAGCTTATCTAGCTACAACGATGCATAGCGATCAAAACAAAAATCAGAAAGATAAATTTATTGAACCCTACAAACTATTATTAAGCAATTTATTACACTATAGAAAAACCCATCAGGAATACTATTTTTCAGAAAAAAAATTACCTCTCCTTTATATCATCGGTGAAAGCCACTGCCTACCCGCGGCAAACACGGTTGTAGCGTTAAAAGGGAAGACCTACCGTATACAATCAGAAATTATCATTGGCTGTAAAATGTGGCATCTTGCAAATAACCAGATAAATGGCTACAAAAAACAAATTGAGGTCATACTCACCACTATTCCCAATAACGCCAAAATAGTGCTAACTTTTGGTGAAATTGATTGTCGTCTGAACGAAGGCATAATAAAATTCCACCAACAGACTAACAATAACTTAACGCAATCAATTCAATCCCTTAGCCATGACTATATTAAGTATGTCACTGAAACGTTAAAACCTCATTCAAAATCAATTATTATCTCAGGCATCCCATTACCTTCACCTTGCCGGCAAAAACTTTTATCAATCACCGAGGTGCAACTATTAACCACGACCATCAAAGAACTTAATAGCCGTTTAAGAACCAATACTGTAAATGAAGGTTTCCAATTCCTTGATTTACAACAATTCACACAAAACGATTCAACCCACTTTTCAGACAACTCTTTTATAGACGACTTACACTTAACGCCATCCACTTTTATTGCTGCATTAGCAACAAAAACAAGTTAAAAACAACCCAATAAATCATTGCACAATGCTAAAGACAGTTCCTGTTTCAATACGTCTTTAAATCTCTCTGGCTCAACCCTATCACTCCGTATTGACTTAACTCTTACAGTAAAACGATGCGTTTAAGGCAATAAGGCTTGTTCGCCTCTGACACAGCCAAAATACCAATCAATTTAAACAATTCAATCTCCAACGAATAAAGATCATAAACAATTAGGGGAGTTATGTGGTTAAACGACTTTGCTGTTAAATATCGACGTGATTGGGATTGATACGGCTCAACGGTTCATAACGTTATGATTAGCGGGTAAAACAAGTACTACCGGTTATGCTATGGATTAAATTTGGTGCAATTGCCGATTCGGGTTGAAACAGAATTTGCATTTGAAACATAACCAGAACCTCTGAAAAGAATATACTTGCCATTGTCTACATTAAAATTAAAGTAATAACCATTTTGATTTTCATGCACACATGACTTAGTATTTAGAATATTTAAGTCTTCTGCCACTGAATTACCATTATATGGAGTAAAGCAAATATATCACTGGGAATATTTTAAATCAGAGTATGCGATAGATATATTTCTATCATCTTGGATTTTCATTTTGAATGTTTCTTTGGTGAAATTAGTGTGCCTATATTGCCCATCTCTTCCTGTAAATCCGGTAGCCGCATAATCAGAGCATTGGTAAATTTCCCCAGCCATCACATAGCCAGACAGTACTAACATCATAATTCCTAAACACTTCATGCGTCACTATAGCCTTGCCATCAACAATAAATAAATATACCACGATAATCTGCTTTTTGGTTAAGGTTAACTATTGCTTTGTTGTTCACTCTCAGGTGAGCTAACTTTATTTTGCAACAGTAGTATCCATTTCACCATCGCCAGTGATATCAACGCCTATGATATCTATATTACCGTCGTCATTAGTATCAAGACTCACTGTTCACCAGATTCACCCTCTAATCGCTCAAAAACCTCTTTAACTTTTTGAATGCGCTCATCAACAATTGGAAGCTCATTTTCTTTGTCATTATTATCTTCAGCCATAATTCTTACCACACTATATTTTTAATGATTACTGGAATTTTATACACCTTTTCCAAAAAGTATTAAAGGTCTAGGCAACAAAACTAAATGTTATAACCC
>MPSY01000293.1 GCA_001901525.1 Methylococcales bacterium OPU3_GD_OMZ
CGGGTTGCTAATCCGGCGACCTGGCCCATAGGGGCTAAGACCCGCGCTGATAACAACACCACCGCGATCAAACCCCCCATACTTAATTCACCTTCAATAATGCTATAAACCCCGAAGACAATCATGCCGGTTGAAACCATTTGTTGCACCGTGGTCGCCACGGTCGTACTTGAGGCGGAAAGCAGTCGTGATTTAATCCCCCAGTCCGCAATATACCCAGTGGCCCGCTCCCAACGGCTTTGAAGCGGCCCTTCTGCATTGAGTGTTTTAATGGTTTCTAACGCGGTTAGACTTTCTATTAAGGTGGCGTTTTTCTGCGCTGTTTCGCGCATGGTTTTATCGACTGATTCTCGCAAAGGGTCTTGGATAAAAAAGCTATACAAAGCAATGATAATAACGCCCACTAAAGGCACCACTACCAACCAACCGCCGACCCAATAAATAACCGCTAAAAACACCAGCACAAAGGGTAAATCGACCACACTGGTAATGGTTGCTGAAGTAATAAAGTCGCGAACGCTTTCAAAGTTTTTTAAATTGTTGGCAAAGGCCCCGACCGAGGCTGGGCGGTTCGATAACTTCATCCCTAACACTTGTTCAAAAATCGCTGCCGACAGTAATACATCGGATTTCTTACCGGCAATATC
>MPSY01000177.1 GCA_001901525.1 Methylococcales bacterium OPU3_GD_OMZ
TTGTGGATCAGGTAAACCGCAGAGGTTGAATGCCATTATTTCATTAACGGTAATTGGGATTAATAACAATCGGGGAATTGTTCGCTATTAATTGACATTATGCGGTAGGTAAGGACTCCCAAATCAGCTTTCACTGGAAGGAGAGCGGGGTTCCTAGTGGGGTTAGTGCGCGAGCCTCAACATAATGATAAACCTCTGTACCCGCGGGGAAAGAAGGAATCTCACCTGCTAATATTGGCGTTTTTCATTCGAAGGTACGTGTGCACCTGCGGAATAATCGGGTAATTTGCTAGAAGCTATTTCAAAACTAACTAACCTGAATTCGGGATTAAATGTAAGAAATTAAAAAAAAAAGATCCTAGGGCTTGTACGCCCTCACTCTTTTCTTCATAATTGTTGGACATCAACTTAAAAATGGAGATCAGAAATGGATCTAACCACATTATTCTGCCACATCGATGATTTGGTCCAGGCCCGTAATAACCAAAGTATCCAGTTGGAACAATCTAAGCCGCCTAGAGGCGTTTCAGCGCAAATCTCCCTCTCAGAACTAATGACTATTATTATTGCATCTCATCATTCGGCTGATAAAAACTTCAACTCATACTACCATTAGATCCAAAACTATCACTGCCAGCAGTTTCCAAAGTTAATCTGATCTCATCGTTTTATTGAGTGGATGCCATCTGGCCTGATCCCACTGTCAGCCTATCTTAAGTCCCGTAGAGGACAAATAACAGGCCTCAGCTAGATTGACTCTGGTCCGATAGCAGTTGGCCAAAACATTCCAATCCCCAGAAATAAAGTCTTTCAAGGTCTGGCCAGCAGAGGAAAATCCAGTCTGGGATGGTTGTTTGGATTCCAGCTTCATCTGATCGTCAATCAAGTCGGTCAACTTCTGGCTTTTAAAGTTACGACCGGCAATGTCAATGATCGAACAGCGGTTAAAAACTGATGTCAAGGCCTGACGGGCAAGCTTTTGGCCGATCAGGGATATCTAGGCAAACAACTTTTGGAACAGCTATTTGAAGATGGATTAGAACTGATAACTAACCTCAGATCGAAGATGAAAAACAGGTTGATTCCAGTTGGAGATAAACTTCTTCCAGGTAAGAGATTGATGATTGAAACCATAAATGATCAGCTGAAAAATATCTGCCATATTGAACACTCCAGACAGCGGAGTCCAGTCAATTTTAGGGTCAACTTAATAGCGGGACTGATTTCTGACACTTGGAAGGAGAAGAAACCTTGCATTAGAATGCCTCATAATGCTCTCACTGCTTGGTGAGAGGTAAAAAAGGCCGAACTGAGGTTAATATTAACCTCAACTATTCGCATCAGAAACCTCTCAATACAACTCAGATTAAAAACGAAGCGCCCTGTTGACGATAACCAAACCGACACCAGTCTAAAACACATGCTGCCATCTGTAAAGCCTCAGGGACTCCCGAACGTTTTCGCCATGTCCATCTTGGACACCCCCCACACCCACACATCAGCAATTATCCGAGATCCGGGGGCGGTCATTCCTTCAAAGGTTAAAGGCGGTTCTGGTGGCTAATCCTTAACCAAGCTGAGTAGCTTCGTTCTCAATCGTGCCTCTTGTTTACACGGGTGAGGTTTGCTCGGGCTAAGTCTAAAACACGTCTGTAAAAACGTGAATGCTTAAGCCTACCCCGTCAATTTCACCCTTTAAGGTGACCAGGTAGCCTTGGGAGGGTTTTTGTTTCTTGCTTAAGGGGAAAAGGCTGAAGAGAGGTCGGGCCCCTTCAGAACTAATCCTCGTGCGTTTAGCCTTTGGGCGAAGGTGGGTTATTTGGCGCTGTCAACAGGCATAATGGGGCTACCGATATAACACTGTTTGAGGCGATTGATACGATGCTGGTTAGCAGATAACTATTATTGACCCTTCTCGCTCGGTTCTG
>MPSY01000178.1 GCA_001901525.1 Methylococcales bacterium OPU3_GD_OMZ
AATGAGTTCTTTCTCTTAGATGCGATTGCCAAGTTTGAATTTAATGACATGGTCAATATCTGGGTCGGGCGCCAATTGGTCCCTTCCGACCGTGCTGAATTGGATGGGCCTTTCTATCAAAACACTTTTGAATTTAATAAAACGCCATTCTTTCCGAATGATCAGGGCAGTAATACCGCCGGTAAATTTGGCCGGGATGACGGGATTAACCTTTGGGGAGCCTTGACTGCCGATAAAAAACTAACTTATGTCGTTGGGGTGTTTAATGGCACGACAGGTAACAATAGTTCTGATCAGGATGATCACCTGCTGTATGCGGGACGAGTCAGTTATAACATTTTAAATGTTGAGAAAAACCCCGGTTACTACACCAGCAGTACTTACTACGGTAACGCCGGTGATATTTTAACCGTCGCCTTTGCTGCACAATATGAACAAGATGGTGCTGGCACTCAAGCCCAGCCAGCTGATTTTACTGGCTACAGTGTTGACTTATTAGGGGAAACGACCCTAGGCAATGGTGCGGTAGCAACAGTTGAAGCGCAATACAAACGCTTTGAACTGGATGGTAACGTATCAGGAACAGGGACCCTAGGTATGTTTGAAGGCGATGCTTATACCGGAACGGCACTGTATTTAATGCCGGGTAAAGTGGGTATTGGCCAACTGCAACCGTATGTGCGTTACACCAATAATGATGGTGTGCAAACACCCGATAGTAGTGAGTATGAAGCAGGTCTTAACTACATTATCGATGGCCACAATGCGCGGGTATCCTTAATGTATCAATACGGCGATATTGCCACTAAAGGACGGACTTATACTTCTACTAATTCAGGTGATGATGTGCATGCCATTAAATTGGGTTTTCAACTGCAAATCTAGTCTGATGACGTAAGGACTTCAGTTAAAAACCCCTGCTAAGGCTCTTGGCAGGGGTTTTTTTATGTCTGGATCTTTTTTTAAGTCTTCAGGGCTTTCATGGCTCAAGGTGATCTGTGGGTCAGTGGGTCACTAAAGCATACTCATTAGGAACGAGGGTGGCGAAAAGAGAGTCACTCATCATAAGGCGCACCTTTTTGGGTCAGTTTTTTGGGTTTTTAATGTTTATTCGTTTGTTTCAGAGCCTGAAATCGATTGTTGGGTCGAGCAATTACCCTTTTTGTTCCCTAATAAGGCGCAGGTCTTTTTAAGAGGGCTTATATGGGTGTTGTTTTTAGTTAAGCGCCGTGCAAAAGCTATGCGCGTTACTGAGCTTGTTCTATTTAGGTGCGCCTATTGATTTAAATGACCTGATACGGTGCAAAACTTTCTCCGCAATGGCGGGTTAGTTAAAAGCGTGCTGAGTATAAATATCTTATTTATCAACATCTTATAAGGCATGGCATAGTATATGCTTGTTGTCAAGGGGTAAGCCTATGTGGGCTTTTGTTGTGATGGCTCGTAGGTTAGAG
This sequence comes from Methylococcales bacterium OPU3_GD_OMZ, assembly GCA_001901525.1. Taxonomy (GTDB): domain Bacteria; phylum Pseudomonadota; class Gammaproteobacteria; order Methylococcales; family Methylomonadaceae; genus OPU3-GD-OMZ. The sequence goes on from MPSY01000178.1 coordinate 1,455, forward strand.
TTATTATTTTTTAAGTTTTGAGAGGGGGAGTTGAACATGAAGTTTTTTAACAAAGCCATGCGTTCACTATCGGCGATGGCATTAACGGCAGGGGTCCTGTTAAGTCCCGGGGTCAATGCAGGGGATACTATCAAGGTTGGGGTTTTACATTCATTATCGGGCACCATGGCGATTAGTGAAACCACCTTAAAAGATACGGTGTTGATGTTGATCGAAGAACAAAATGCCAAAGGCGGTTTGTTGGGTAAACAATTGGAAGCGGTGGTCGTGGATCCAGCCTCTAACTGGCCGTTGTTTGCAGAAAAGGCCCGTGAATTATTAACCCAAGATCAGGTTGATGTGATGTTTGGTTGCTGGACTTCGGTTTCACGTAAATCGGTGTTACCGGTCATCGAAGAATTAAACGGCTTGTTGTTTTACCCGGTGCAATACGAGGGTGAAGAGTCGTCTAAAAATGTATTCTACACCGGTG
>MPSY01000294.1 GCA_001901525.1 Methylococcales bacterium OPU3_GD_OMZ
CCGTATTTGTCATCGAAGCAGAAACAGGATCTGTTGCCATATAAGCCATACCAAAAGCAAAGCCACCCAATGTTAAATGCCAATACCACGGTAAAGCAAACATCGGATTTGTATCACTGCCAATTAGATTGAGTAACAAACTCATCAGAACCATCCCTGAAAAAACACCGACGATAATGCGATACGATGCAATTCGGGTATATAACAAAAATGCGATACCTACCATACAAGCTAAAGTTGATGTTTCACCAATAGATCCCGGAATAAAACCAAAAAATGATTGCATCCAGGTAATATTAGCCGCGTTAATCGCTTCAACGCCACCGGTTACCGCTAAACTTAAAGGCGTCGCTGCAGTAAAACCATCCACAGCAACCCACACTGAATCACCCGATAAGGATGCAGGGTATGCAAAAAACAAAAAAGCTCTTCCGGTTAAAGCAGGGTTTAGAAAGTTTTTACCGGTACCTCCAAAAACTTCTTTTCCAATAACAACACCAAACGAAATACCTAAAGCCACCTGCCACAAAGGAATATCGGGCGGCATAATGAGTGTAAAGAGCATAGATGAGACTAAAAACCCTTCATTAACTTCATGTTTTCTTACAGTTGCGAATATAACTTCCCAAATACCACCTACTGCAA
>MPSY01000179.1 GCA_001901525.1 Methylococcales bacterium OPU3_GD_OMZ
GTTATGGACGATGATAAAAGCCTTATAGAAGAGCTACTTGGGAATACGATACAGCTAATTTTAGCTATGATAGGTGTTGTAATAGCTATAGGTGCAATGATAGGCATTCTTTTTTTGTGTTGGTTCCTTTATGACCGGTATATTGAACCACTCTGGTTTACTTATATTGGTATGCCATAAAAGTTGACTATTCATCGATGTCTACAAGGGGCGCGGTGTTTTTGTTTAGGACAAATTGCCGCGCGACAATACACCACATTTTTTCAGCAGTCAGTTACATTTATAATTGATTCCAGTTTAAGACCTCTTCTTAAATTAGAATTTTTTTCATAATACATTATTGTGCGGTCATTTAAATCATTAAGTGACCGCATTTTTTTGGCTATTTTTACTGGGATTCCTATAAAAAACCCAAGCAGATTATTTAAATCGAGTGTTAATGAATTCCACTTAGCGTCTAAAACAGATTATTATAAGGGTGATTTCTTACTAAAAGAGGCTGAGTAAATGCGGGCATGCCAGTTGTTTGTTTTTCTATTATTGTTTTCATTAACGTCGTTTGCAGATGAGATCGGTGAAGTCAGCACGAAGTTTAGGTTAGCGTCTCCGAACGATAAAATAGTCATAGAAGCTTTTGATGACCCCAGTATTTCAGGGGCTACATGTTATTTAAGCCGTGCTAAGAAAGGGGGGTTATCCGGTGCTATCGGTTTTGCAGAAGATAGTTCAGATGCTTCCATTGCTTGTCGTCAAACCGGTCCTATTCAGTTGCCTGAGAAGATTAAAAATGGCGAAGAAGTCTTTAAGAAAAGAACGTCAATACTCTTTAAATCATTACAGGTTATTCGCTTTTACGATGCCAAGCGTCAGGTATTAGTCTATCTAACCTTTAGTGATAAATTGGTTGACGGGTCACCGAAAAACTCAATTTCAGTTGTGCCTATTCGAGATTATTAGCCTTAGTCTTTGCTGCGTTATCGTTAATAAATCATTTCTTACGCGCAACAATGACTCCATCACGGGTAGGGTTTATAAAAGTATCAAATGCAGGGTCTTCATAAATCATTTGATTATGTTCTAAAATAGCTTCAGTCCACCCGGGCATAATATCAACGGGATTTTCTAAAACCACGCGCCCATGCCAAAGCACATTGTCGGCAATATAGAATCCACCAGGATTTATCCGCTTACGCGCAATAGTCCAGATTTCAGGGTAATCGCCTTTGTCAGCATCGTTGTAACAAATATCAAACGCCCCCTCGGTTTGGTGAAAAATATTTTGTGCTAAACCGGTTTGAAAATGGATTTTTCTCCAGTGCTCGGTTGCTTGTAGAAAATACCTGGCCTGATTCAGGTTCTCAGCATCACCATCGGTACAAAATAATTGGCCATTTGCACTCATGCCGCGTGCGAACCAAAATGCAGAATAGCCATAGCCACTACCAAATTCGAAAATACGTTGTGCGCTGATTGTTTTACTCAGGAATTCCAGAAAAATACCAACCAAGCGATCAACAATGGGAAAGTTGTTTTCATGGGCAAATTTTTCCATAGCAGATAATATCGGAAGATCCGTTGCTTTTGTTAAAGAGAGCATGTATTTTTCAATTCGTGGGTCAACAGGCGAAAGTAATTGAGGGTTAAGTCTGTTAGGATTTGCTAATTTACTCATGAGATTTGGCCAACAATTTATTAATTTTGTCGATACAAGAGCCGCCACTTAAGGAAGAACATTTCACCCAACTATTGCTGTTCAGCAGGCAATTCCCCAATGGGTGGTGCAGGGGTGATTGAGTTATCGTTGTCAGCAGTGACACCCTTAGTATGACCTTCGGCTAGTGTCGTATCATCACCCCAGCCCTGGGGCTCACGCACCGGTGTTTTACGCTCCAGTAAATCATCCAGT
>MPSY01000002.1:0-21087 GCA_001901525.1 Methylococcales bacterium OPU3_GD_OMZ
GAAAAAGGCAGTTTTAGTGAATCGTGGTTGGATTAAGGCGAATCCGTTAAGAACGCAATTGCCTGACGTCTCTATGGTTAACTTCAAGGCAACCATAACAGGCACACTCAATCGATTCCCTTCGGTGGCTATTCATTTAAAGGGTGCAGAAATACCCACAGCGACGGAGCCGGCTGTTGTTCAAGTGGTCGATATCGCGGTATTATCAAAAAAAATTCAGTATCCATTGCATGACTTTCAGCTTCAATTAGCTTCCAAAGCCACTGGAGGTTATTTTAGGAATTGGGAAACAGCGAATAAAAACTTGATGAGCCCTGAAAAACACCAAGGGTATGCCTTGCAGTGGTTTGCTATGGCGTTAGTATTAACAATAATTTGTATTCAGATTTTAATAAAGAAAAAAAAGCATGAATGAAAATGTAACCAAAAGTAGACTTTTTATAGTGACTATGATCATAGTTGTTGGGCTTCCCTTTCTACTGGCATGGGTGTTAATGCAAAATCCTCAATGGATAACGAGTCAGAGTAATTACGGAACCTTGGTCGTGCCACTAGTCACGACGGATCGAGATCAATTCCAAGGGGCTGATTTGTTTTCAAGACAGAATATTAAGGAACTTGAAGGGCACTGGGTTTTGATGAACTTAGTGTTAGATAAGGGTTGTTTAGAGGTGTGTCAAAAAGCAATTCATAGTAGCAAACAAATACGGTTAATGATGAACAAGGATTTGGTGCGATTACGCCGCCTAGTCGTTGTGCCCGATCATTTTGACACTAAAAAGTTTGGCGATTGGTGGCAACAAGATGACCGATTGTTAAAAGTCCTTGTTGATGAAGCCATGAAGGAAAAATTAAAACGTATAATTGGGGCTAATCGACAAGAGGGCGTGTTGATGGTTATGGATCCTCTGGGTAATATTATGCTGTTTTATCCTTTCGGTTTTGATCCTTACGGTGTTCAGAAAGATTTAAAAAAAATATTACGTGCTTCACAAATTGGATAAATAAAAATGTTTAGAAAATTAATATCCTTCAGTCTGTTTTTAGTTTTAGTGGTCATTGTTTTAGGTGCCTATGTGCGCTTGTCAGATGCAGGATTAGGCTGCCCTGATTGGCCAGGATGTTTTGGTTCTCCTGTTGTTAGTGAAGACCCTAGTTTTATAAAACACGCTAAGGAAGCATTTCCGGATATCTTTTTTGATAAAGGTAAAGCTTGGAAGGAGATGATTCATCGCTATGTGGCGGGGGTCTTAGGAATCATTATCCTGTTGATGAATTTAATTGCTTGGCGCCAAAAGCCGTATCGTCTCATGGCGATGTCTTGTTCCTTTGGTTTGTTGTTGTTAGTAGGCTTTCAAGCGGCTTTAGGGATGTGGACAGTCACCATGAAGGTGATGCCAATTATTGTCACCAGTCATTTACTGTTAGGAATGACGACGGGTTGGTTGTTATATCGTTTTTATTTACAGACTCGACCTGGTATTGAACGAAGAGAGCAAATTCAAGGTCCTCGACGGTTAGCGCAATTTGCGATGTTGGTGTTGTTTTTGCAGATAATTTTGGGGGGCTGGACCAGTACCAATTACGCGGCATTGGCTTGTGAAGGTTTTCCGCAATGTAATAATTCGTGGTGGCCAGCCGGTGACTATAAAGAAGCCGGTAATTTAATTCAGGGGTTGATCACCGGTAACACAGCACCGTTATCAACTGAGGGTAAGGTTGCAGCACATTGGATGCATCGGGTTGGCGCTTTGGTAACGTTCCTCGTTTTGACGATGGTCATGTTCATTGCTTCCTCTGGACGTTATCCGCGATTAGTGCGTAAAAGTGCCGTTTGGTTAAGTGTTCTACTTTTTGTACAGATTTGTCTGGGTGCTGCGAACGTTAGAATGAATTTACCCATGTGGAGCGCGGTTTCCCATAATGGCGTCGCCGCATTGCTGATGGTGTTATTAATTCGTCTGAGTTTTTATACTAAGTATGCGTTAAAAGGGGAGCAGGAAGGTGTAGAGGCGAAGGATAGCGTCATTGAACCTAGAACGGTAACGGATACCGTCGTTGCGCGAGATGTATATCTTGAACCTGATCCTGCGACCCGTGATTTACGATTAAAATCACAGTTACAACGAACCCGCTCAGGATTGGGTGGGTTATTAGCGAGTCTTGTGCTGGGTCAGAAGAAGATTGATGATGATTTATTAGAGGAAATTGAAACACATCTCATTATGGCGGATGTCGGTATGGAAGTGACAGCCGATATTATGGAGCAGTTAACAGCGACCATAGCCGCTTCTTCTGACGGTCAAGTCGATGGTGTGGATTTATTAAAACAGCAATTGTTAGGCATTTTAGAGCCGTATTCTCAGCCGTTGATTATTCCGGAACAAACGGACCCTTTTGTTATTTTAGTGGTTGGAATTAATGGGGCCGGTAAAACGACAACCATTGGTAAAATGGCTAAGCGATTACAGTTCCAAGGACACAGTGTGATGTTGGCGGCCGGTGATACTTTTAGAGCGGCGGCCGTAGAGCAACTTCAAGCCTGGGGCGAGCGTAATGAAATTCCTGTGATCGCACAACAAACTGGCGCTGATTCAGCCTCAGTTATTTATGATGGATTGCAGTCTGCCAAGGCTAAAGGTGTGGATGTATTGATTGCCGATACGGCGGGAAGACTGCACACTAAAGCAAACTTAATGGAAGAATTAATTAAGGTTAAGCGTATCATGGGAAAACTAGATGCGTCGGCCCCGCATGAGGTGATGTTGGTATTAGATGCAGGGACAGGACAAAATGCAGTGGTTCAGGCTAAACAATTTAATGAGGCGATGACACTGACTGGGATTACTTTGACTAAGTTGGATGGTACGGCTAAAGGGGGTGTGGTCTTTGCCTTAGCGAAACAATTAGGAGTTCCCATTCGTTTTATTGGTATCGGCGAGGATATTGAAGATTTACAGGAGTTTAATGCAAAGGATTTTATTGATGCCGTATTTGTTACTGATTAAATGATCAAGTTTGACCACGTCAGTAAAGGATACGCCGAGGTCAGTGATGCACTTGTTAATGTTAGCTTTACCATTGAGAAAGGAGAAATGGCCTTTTTAACCGGGCATTCGGGTGCCGGGAAGAGTACTTTGCTAAAATTAATTGCGTTGGTCGAGACCGTTTCGCGGGGACAGGTGTTTCTTGATGGGCAAAACTTAAATCGAGTTTCGGAACAAGAAATCCCTTTTATTCGCCGTAAAATGGGTTTAATTTTCCAAGATTATAAGTTATTAAATGATCGTACCGTGGCTGACAATATTGCCTTGCCCTTATTAATTGCAGGATACAATCATCAAGACATTAAGCGGCGAGTCAGAGCGGTTCTTGATAAAGTTGGTTTGGTCGGTAAAGAGAAAAGCTACCCCTTATCGTTATCAGGCGGAGAGCAACAGCGTGTTGGTATCGCGCGTGCGGTTGTTAATAAACCCAGTTTGATTCTCGCCGATGAACCGACGGGTAATTTAGATCCTGAATTATCCATTGAGGTTATGCGTTTGTTTAAGCAATTTAGGCAGGTAGGCGTAACGGTGTTTGTCGCGACCCATGATTTATCACAGGTGGTAGAGTCGGGTTGTCGTCAATTAATCCTCGACCAAGGTCGTTTGGTGAGTGGCTAATTAGAATTTATGAAAGGGTTTTTTATGGTTCATTTACAAGCGTTGCTGTTCAGTTTAGGACAGCAGCTCAGAACACCTTTTTCATCGGTTTTAACGATTGCTGTGTTATCTATTTCAATCGCTTTATCTGGTTTGTTTTACCTTTTGGTGAAGAATGTGACTCATTTAACCGGACAGCTTGAAACCTCTAATCAAATCACCTTGTTTCTGGGGCAACACGTTTCCGAGCAGGATGGTGAGCGGTTACAAAGGCAGCTTGAAAAACATCGGAACATTCAAGCAACGCGGTTAATAACTAAGGCCGAGGGGCTGAAGGAATTTGAGAGTTATAGTGGTTTTGGTGACGCCTTAAAGGCGCTAAATAGTAATCCATTGCCGATGGTTGTTCAGGTTTTTCCGCGTTTAAGCTTAACAACACAGCAACAATTACAACAGTTGTTAGATGAGCTCAAAGTCATACCAGTGGTCTCAGTTGCTAAATTGGATATGCAGTGGGTGCAGCGGCTGAAAGCAATTATTGTTTTGATCGAGCGTGGTGTCTTAGTCTTGGCGAGTATATTGGCTTTTGCGGTTATTTTTATCACCGGAAATACAATTCGTCTGGAATTGCAAAATCGCCAACAAGAAGTTGTTATTGCTAAATTAGTCGGTGCAACCAATGGCTTTATCGCTCGCCCCTTTCTTTATAGTGGTTTTTGGTATGGATTTTTAGCAGGAATATTCGCCTGGTTAATGATTACTGGATTGATGAAATTATTACAACCCCCTATTGAACACTTGACGAGACTTTATTTGGGGTATCAAGAGGTGATCTTTTTGAGTGTGATGAACTCAGTTATTTTACTTGCCGTTTCTTCATTGTTAGGTGTTGTGGGTGCTTGGGGTGTTTTGGTGACGCAGTTAAATCGGTTGAAGCCAGAATAATCAGTTTTGCTGATGTTTTTAGTGTTGGCAGTGGCTGCAGAAAACAGTTGCCCGGTTACTTTGTCTGATTAAAATAAGAGTCCGACCACATTGGCTGCAGGGTTGATTGTTGCGACCATAAACATTAAGTTCCTGTTTGAAATAACCGGCTTGCCCACTGCTACTGACAAAATCTTTTAAGGTCGTTCCACCTTGTTCAATAGCGTGCGCTAGGATCGTTCTAATGGCCTCATTGAGGGCTTGATAACGTGCCAAGGATATGCGTCCAGCGTGCCGTGTGGGGTGTATTCCAGCGGCGAAAAGGGCTTCATTAGCATAAATATTGCCGACACCCACGACAACATGAGGATCCATAATAAAGTTTTTGATGGAGCGTTTTGAATTTCTTGACAATGAATAGAGATGCTGGCCGTTAAAGTCTTCAGAGAAGGGTTCGGGACCGAGTTTGCAGAGTAATTTATGTTTCTCAGGTGCTTGATTGGTCCATAAAATGCAACCAAATCGGCGCGGGTCATTGAAGCGTAGGTGAAAATTATTGGCTAGGTGGAAGTCGACATGGTCGTGCTTTTTTACCGGGGTCTCGGATGGAACTATTTGTAAGTTACCCGACATGCCTAAGTGGATTATTGTTGTACCTGCTTGACTGTTCAATAGTAGATATTTTGCTTTTCTTTGGACAGATTGAATCGTTTGGTTTTTAAAGGCGGTGGCCAATTCGTCGCTTATAGGCCAGCGTAGTTGTTTTTGACGAATGGTAATGTCAGTGACTTCAATGCCCGTGAGATAGGGTTCAATACCACGCAGTGTCGTTTCGACTTCCGGTAATTCGGGCATGCTGAGGTGTTATTGTTGTTGCCGTAGTTCGTTTAGAAGCAGTCCCACTCCGTCTTGAATTTTTCCCCGACATAAAAGAAATTTCCACCGGCGACCTCCACATTGGCGCCATAATAAGGCTGAGCGAATGCCGGCTAATAAAAGACTTCTTATTTTATGGATATTTTCTATGTTAGAGAGGTGGTTTTGTTCACCATTGACTAGGATGCGGGGGTTAAGGGTGCTAACGGTGGTGTGATAAAGGTCGCCCAGAGAGGTTAAAACAGTGTTATGTGTTGCCCCAAATTCTTCTGCTTGTGTTTGTGACAGTTCAATACCCGAACGAATATCTGAAAGCATAGGAGTGTTTTTGCTGAGTTGTTTTTCAAGGAAAATAATTGAAGCCGCATAACGACCTTGTTCAGAATCGGGGGGTTCGGCGCCGGTAAGTTGCCGTTGCAATTGATTAAGACCAAAAGAAATACCGGGCAAGCCTCCGTAGATATCCTCAACATTTTTTGCATCTATTTTAAGGATACTGGAAATACTACTTTCAAAAGGCGTTTGTTCAGCCATGCCGGTCGTGGCGATTTTTTTGACTTGATAAACGGCCTGTGTAAGGCCGGCTAAAGCGATAACTTGGTTTCTGGTCGTATTAAGAGGCATAATAAGTTTTAAAATTGTGGGTTATAGTTTTAAGTCAGGGTTGATCGTTAGATGGCCTTGCTGTTTCCAACCTTTTATGCCATTTTTGAGATGACTTATTTTATTCATATTCAGTTTGGTGCTTAATAGCTTGGCAACTCTTTTGGATCGATTGCCACTGGCACAGACTAAAATAATTGCAGTCTCTTTTGTTTTTTTTAGTCGTGCGAGTTTCGAAAGCCAGTCGGGTAGGTCGAAATGACCTTGCTGGTTGAAAAAAGTGAGGAGTTTGCTATTGGCAATGACGCCCCCTTTTGACCATTCTTCGGGTCTTCGGATATCCACGATAAGGGTCTGAGCGGTATTCCGTGTAATAAATTCAGCGGCGCTAAGTTCTTTAAATTCAGCGCCTGCGCAAGGGGTATATAAATTAGTTAACAATAAGATGACCCAGGTTAATTTTAACAGCTTTGTATGACGCATAAAGAGTCGACTAATAATTTATCTTAAGAATGAGGCGTTGGGAAATATATTCTACTCTTTTGCTAAGGATGTACAATGCTTGAAATGGTAGTGAGTAATTTAGTGGATAGATCATTTAGCGTGAAGGTGGAAAGATGGTTGAATTAGTAGTTTTCAAGGTGATTGGCATGAAATGTGGCGGCTGTGAAAAGTCTGTTGAAGATAAATTGGCGGCATTAGTCGGCGTTGTGGCTGTTAACGCCTCGTATCAAACGGATTCTGTGGAAATCCAATACGATGCAAACACGGTGCAATTAGCACAGCTCCATGCTTGTTTGGCTGAATTAGATTATCAAACGACTCTTTGAGAGGTTAGCGGTTGAAACAGAATCAAGTTCTTCGATTTTCAATTCAAGGGCTACGTTGTGCAGGTTGCGTGAGTAGTCTTGAGAATGCGCTGCAAAATACGGATGGTATTGTTGACGTAACGGTTAATTTTGCTGAACATGTGGCACAGGTTCAGGGCGATACGAGTTCTGAAAAAATAATTGCTGCGATCGTTGAGGCGGGCTATGGTGCTGATTTAATACTTGATAATGGTCAATTTGATGACACGGAGGCACAAGAGCAGCTGGAGTATAAGCAGCTAGTGGATAAGGCGGTTATGCCCGCTATTTTTGCGTTACCGTTAATGCTTTATGATCAGATCAATGGTTTGCCTGATATTATTTCGTTGCCAGGGCGATTTTTTTGGTTACTGATAGCCGTGATTACTTTAGGTTGTTTGATTTATTCTGGGAAGCACTTTTATTTAGGTGCTTTGCGCTCATGGCAACATCGCCAAGCCAATATGGACACTTTGGTGGCATTAGGAACGGGCTCTTCTTGGTTATATTCTGTCGCTGTTTTAATCTTGGGGGATAAACTTCCTCATTTGGGACAACATGCTTATTTTGAGGCCGCCTTATTTATTTTGATTTTTTTAAATTTAGGGTCAGCGATTGAAATACGGGCACGTGGAAAGACTTCAAGTGCGATACGGCAATTAATTAACTTGCAGCCTAAAACGGCGCGACTTGTGCGCGATGGTCTGGAACTGGATGTGGCGATTGCTGATGTATTGGTGGGTGATTTGGTTAGGGTTCGGCCCGGTGAAAAGTTGGCTGTAGATGGTAGCGTGATGTCTGGATTAGGTGTTGTTGATGAGTCGATGTTAACCGGTGAGGCGATTCCAGTTGAAAAGATTGTGGGTGCAACAGTCAAGGCAGGGACGTTAAATATACAAGGTAGTTTTTTGTACCAGGCAGACCGTGTCGGTAGAGAAACCTTATTGGCTCAAGTGGTTGAGACCGTGTTACAAGCACAGAGTGCTAAGCCAGCGATAGCTCGATTAGCCGATAAAGTTGCAGCTATTTTTGTTCCTGTGGTGGTTGTGATTGCTATGGGGGTTTTTGGCGTGTGGTTTTATTTCGGTCCACAACCGGCGGTAGGGTATGCTTTTGTCACAGCAATGACCGTTTTAGTTATTGCTTGTCCCTGTGCACTAGGGTTGGCAACACCGATTTCTGTCATGGTTGCTGTTGGGCGAGCCGCGCAGGCAGGTATATTGATTAGAAACGGTGAGGTATTGCAGACTGTGGGGCAAGTGTCTTGTGTAATATTTGATAAGACTGGAACGATCACAGAAGGTAAGCCTGAAGTCGTTGCTGTTAAAGCCTTGAACCATTTTAGTACAGAGCAAGTTTTGCAATGGGCCGCCAGCTTAGAAGTTGGCTCTGAACATGTTTTGGCAACGTCCGTATTGCGGGCAGCGAAAGACAAAAACTTAGCGCCTTTAGCCGTAACCGGTTTTCAAATGCGTCCAGGACTGGGTGTAACCGGTTTAATTGACGGCCAACAGGCGGTATTGGGTAATCAATCATTGATTGAGGACTTAGGTTTTAATATGGATGTCTCTAAGGAGGTGTTACAGCAGAGTTATGCTGAAGGTTATACCGTCATGATTTTGGCCGTAAATGCGGAAATTGTCGGTATTTTAGGCGTTTCTGATCCGGTTAAAGTAGATTCGGCTGAAGCAATACAGAAATTACAGGCTTTGGGAATACGGGTCATGATGTTAACCGGCGATCATGACAATACTGCAAGGGCAATTGCTGATAAAGTGGCGATCGATGATTTTCGGGCGCGGTGTTTACCCGGAGATAAGTTGGCTATTATAGAAGAATTACAAGCAGGAGGAGAGGTGGTCGCAATGGTGGGAGATGGGATTAATGACGCACCTGCCTTGATGCAGGCAGATGTCGGTGTTGCCGTGGGGTCTGGGGCTGATATCGCAATTGAAAGTGCGGATTTTATTATTTTGCAGGGTTCTTTGCTTAAAATGAATCAGGCGATTACGTTATCGAAGGCGGCCTTAACGAACATTAAACAAAATCTATGGGGTGCTTTTATTTATAACGCACTGAGTATTCCGATTGCAGCGGGATTGCTTTATCCCGCTTTTGGTTTTTTGTTGAGTCCTGTTATTGCCAGTGCGGCAATGGCCTTTTCATCCTTAACCGTGGTCGCTAATGCTAATCGTTTGCGTTGGGTAAATTTAACAGTTAAAACTAATGATTAAGCAATTTGCGTTATTATCGGATGTTTGATTTATGCGTCAGTCGTTAATAGATAAAAATACTGTTCGGGTAGAGGCTTATGAAAAACGTAATAAACAAAATGATAAAGATGCTTTGAGTCAGCAGATTTGTCAGAAAGTCATTGAACAGCCGAGTTACCAAGGTGCCAAGACAGTGATGTGGTATGTGGATTGTCGTTCGGAAGTTAGAACGCAAACCATCATAAAACAAGAGTTAGGCCAAAATCGACGTATTGTTATTCCTTTTTGTACTCAAGATAGCGTTGGAAAAAATCAGTTAGGTTTGTGGTTGTTGGACGATTTGTCTGAATTAGTGCGTGGCTGCTGGGGTATTTTAGAGCCGCCTGAAAGTCGTTGGTATGAGTCTGGAAAACAGGTTGCTATTGAAGCGTTGGATCTCATCATAGTGCCGGGTGTAGGGTTTGACCGCCGGGGTGGGCGGTTGGGTAATGGCCAAGGATATTATGATAATTTTTTGCAGCAAGTTTCTGTCGCAACCCAGATACAAGGGATTTGTTATGAGTCGCAGCTCTTCGATGATATCCCGATGGGGGGAACAGATGTTCCAATGGATTTTGTTTTTACACAGTCAGCGATTTATCACCGGGAGCAAGAGTTTTAGTGAAGGCAAATGCGATAAAAGATATCCCACAATCAACACCGGCCTTTTTAATTGATCAAGACAAGATTAAGAAAACGCTCCATTATTTACAGTTCTTAAAAGAACGTAGTCAATGTCAGGTGTTGTTTTCTATTAAGTCATTGCCATTAACGGCCGTTATGAAACAAACCTTATCCGTTGTTGATGGTTTTTCAGTGAGTTCGTTGTTTGAGTTGCGGTTAGCACGAGAAGTTGATCGAGGCGATAGTGAGCTGCATTTAACAACACCGGGTTTAAAAGTTGATGAGTTTGATGAGTTAGCGATGTTGTCAACGGCGATTAGTTTTAATTCACTTGAGCAATATCGGCAATTTAGGCCGCTATTAAATACGGCGGTTTCCCCAGGGCTTAGAGTGAATCCTGAACTTTCTTTTGTGGCGGATAACCGGTATGACCCCTGCCGTAACTTTTCAAAATTAGGTGTTCCCTTAGGACAGCTGGTAGGGCAATTACCTCAAGGCATAGAAGGGCTTCATTTTCATACCGTGTTCGGTAGTGATTCTTTCCAGCCATTGCAAGAGACAGTGGCACGTATTGAAGCGCAATTAAGTCATTCATTAGCCTCATTAAAGTGGATCAATTTAGGCGGTGGCTATTTGTTTGATTCTGAACAGCAGATGGAGCCTTTGATTGATCTGATTGTCCGGCTTAAAAAACGCTATCAAGTGGAAGTTTTTATGGAGCCGGGTAATGGGGTTGTGGGGGCATCTGGGTTTATAGTGGCTACCGTAATTGATTGTTTTGTTCGGGAAGGGAAGACCGTAGCGGTTTTGGATACCTCCGTTAATCATAATCCTGAGGTTTTTGAGTACCAAAGAAGACCGCAGTTAGTCGAGGAGGTGCCAGATGGTGAGTATAGTGCTATTTTGGCCGGGTGTACTTGTTTGGCGGGAGATCTTTTTGGTGAATATTATTTTAATCAGCCCATCACGCTGGGTGATCGGGTTACCTTTAGTCATGTTGGCGCATATAGCCTGATTAAGTCTAATCGCTTTAATGGCTATAATTTCCCTGATATTTATACCTTTGATGATTCGACAGTGCGTAAAATTAAAACCTATGATTATGCGCATTATCGTGAGCAGTGGTTAACCTAGAGGATTAGTGATGAAAGCATTAATGATGACAAAAGTCGGCGAACCAGAGGTATTGCAATTACAGCAAGTGGATGAACCCGTGATTAGGCAACCCTCGGAGGTTAAAATAAAATTATTTGCTGCCGGTGTTAATCCCATTGATACTAAAATAAGGCGAGGTGGCTTATTACAGGGTGATGGTTTTCCGGTTATTTTAGGTTGCGATGGTGCGGGGGAAGTAGTTGAGGTAGGTGCCAGTGTGAGTCGTTATAAACTCGGAGATAAGGTGTGGTTTTGTCACGGTGGCCTCGGATTAGAGCAAGGCAATTATGCACCTTTTAATGTGATTGACGAGCGATGGTTAGCGTCTATGCCCAGTAATGCTAGTTATATCGAGGCAGCAGCGGCACCGTTGGTGTTAATTACCGCGTGGGGGGCGCTTTATAATCGCGGTCGATTACAAGCCGGTCAAACCGTTCTAATTCATGGCGGTGCGGGAGGGGTTGGTCACGTTGCTATTCAATTGGCGAAGTTACGGGGTGCGCGTGTCATCACAACGGTTTCAAGTCCTGAGAAAGAGCAATTTGTCAGGACGTTGGGTGCTGATGAGGTTATTATTTACCCCACTGAAGATACGCTTGAACGGTTATTAGTCTTGACGTTAGGGCGGGGTGCTGATTTAGTATTTGATACAGTGGGTCGAGACGTTTTTTTGCCTTCAATTACTATGACGGCACATTTTGGTACCTTAGTCTCTATTTTAGATCCCGGCGTCTTTGACTTTCAGGAAGCTAGAATGCGTAATCTCAGTATCGCTTTTGAGTTGATGCTGACACCCATGCTAAGAAATTTATCGGAGGCGCGAGATGAGCAGGTTGCTATTTTACAGCGATGTGCCGAGTACATGTTGGCGGGTCAATTGGTCATTGAAGTGAGTGAAGTTTTTTCTTTAGCAGAAGGTCTGGGAGCACATGCGATTATTGAGGCAGGACATACGCAAGGGAAAATTGTTTTAACAATTTAACCGCAGATTGTAATGAAGCTGGGTGTTCGAAAGTTCCCCTAAGTATTATTTTGTCGACTTATAAACAGGTGTGATGGCGAAAAAAACAAGGGCTAAGAAAACGCGAAAGAAATCATTATTGCACTCTTTAGCAAGGGCGCCTCAATTGAAAAAAGCAATGTTTTTTTTCATGATTTCGTTTGGATTTATTGCGTTATCTTATATAGGTTATTTGGATTATACCGTTTGTAAACAATTTCAAGGCAAACGTTGGGCGTTGCCTGCGAAGGTTTTTGCAAGTCCAACAGAATTGTTTGTCGGTGGTCATTTATCTGTAAAAGAGGTCAGACTGTTACTTCTGCGATTACAGTACACTGAAGATAGCTCCTTAGCTAAGGAAGGGTCGTTTTACCGAAAGGGGCAAACCATAACATTACGAACCAGAAGTTTTAAGTTTTGGGATAAAGCTGAAGTCAGTAGGCAATTGCGATTAGTCTTTAAAGACGATACTTTATTATCGTTAGTCAATGTGGTGAGTGGCCGTCAATTAGCTATCGTCCGGTTAGACCCGGCGCTTATAGGTAGTTTTTATCCGATGTTGAAAGAGGATCGAACGCTTATAGATTTAAGCCAGGCGCCTACGGCTCTGATTGATGGATTAATTGCCACTGAAGATCGGGGTTTTTATGAACATTATGGTGTTTCGCTGAAGGCAATTGCACGGGCACTTTGGGTTAATGTAAAAGCGGGTGGAATTGTTCAAGGCGGTAGTACACTTACCCAGCAATTGGTTAAGAATTTTTTTCTAACGCCTCAGCGTAGTTTGTGGCGGAAATTTAATGAAGCACTAATGGCCATTATTTTAGAGTTTCGATTTGAAAAAAATGACATTCTGGAAGGTTATTTGAATGAGGTTTATCTGGGTCAGAATGGTGCCAGTGCGGTACATGGTTTCGGTTTGGCGAGTGAGTTTTATTTTTCACAACCGCTAGAGAAATTAGAACGTCACCAACTAGCAATGTTAGTAGGGTTAGTCCGGGGCCCGATTTATTATAATCCAAAGCGGCATCCCGAAAGAATTAAAAAACGGCGTAATCTGGTTTTGGATGAAATGGCCCGGCAAGGTTATATCACGGTCGCTGAGGCGACTTATTCTAAACAACAAGCATTAGCGGTAGTTCCCTTTAGGCGGCAAGCGATTAATCAGTACCCTGCTTTTTTGGAGTTAGTCAGACGGCAATTAACTCAGGAATACCGTGACGAGGATTTAACTTCAAATGGGTTGAGAATATTTACTACGATAGATGTTCGCGTGCAACAAAAGATGGAGCAAGTGATTGTTAAGAAACTTGAACAACTCGAGTTACGCAAAGGAACTGATAGCTTAGAGACAGCGGTGATTGTAACGCAGCCAGGGAGCGGTGAAATTGTGGCTTTAAGCGGTGGGCGTAACGCACATTCTGTGGGTTTCAATCGTGCTATGGATGCTGTTCGACCGATTGGATCATTGATTAAGCCGGCGATATATTTAACGGCATTAGAGCAAGCAGATCGTTATACCGTTACCACGTTGTTGAGTGATCACCCAGTGCAATTGACAAGCCGGAAGGGTACGACTTGGGAGCCGAAGAATTATGATGGTCGCAGTCACGATTACGTGCCACTACATACTGCACTATCACGCTCCTATAACTTGGCAACAGTACGGTTGGGAATGTCAGTGGGTATAGGGCATGTGGCTAAGACTTTACGAGACTTAGGGGTTAAAAGACCGATTAGGCTTTATCCTTCTTTTTTATTGGGTGCGACTGCATTTACACCTTTGGAAGTTAGCCAGATGTATTTGACCCTGGCTGGTGATGGCTTTGCTATGCCGTTACGGGCCATTCGATCGGTCATGTCTTCAGAGGGTAAGTCATTACAACGTTATCCTTATTCAGTTCGGCAGACGCTTGATTCAGGGGCGACATATTTAACCAATACATTATTACAAGAAGTGATGACAAAAGGAACGGGGCGCTCAGTTTATAAAAGGATATCCAAAACATTTAAGATCGCCGGTAAAACAGGCACGACAAATGATTTGCGAGACAGTTGGTTTTCTGGCTTTAGTGGGGATTATTTAGTAACCGTATGGTTGGGGCGAGATGATAATAAACCGATGGGATTGACCGGTGCGAGTGGTGCATTGAATCTGTGGGCGGATTTAATGATTCAAATTATGCGCCAACCTTTGCTCTTGAGTGTACCGGAGACGATTGAGAAGGTCTGGATCGATCCGGTTACACAATTACGAGCCAATTCAGCTTGTGTCGGTGCGCAGGTTTGGCCTTATAAAAAAGGGTCAGCCCCTAAGGCCTTTTCACCTTGTGTCACAACGCCTGTTAATCAGGCGCATGAATGGTTAAATAAAATGATGGGTGATAATTAAGATGACAGTGTGTGGAAACAAGGATTGGAAATGAATAAGTTAGTGTTAGGTTTATGTATGAGCTTATTTTCGATGATTATTTTGGCGGATGATAGTCATAAAGCCGTTGAGGTATTGAGGCTTTTTTTTAATACGACGGAATCTATGTCTGCGTCATTTATCCAAACGAATTTAGATGAGCAAGAGCGCATAACAGAACAAAGCGAAGGGGAATTTGTTTTATTAAAACCCGATAGTTTTTCTTGGAATTATCAGCGTCCTTTTGTTCAGAAGATTGTGGCTACAGGTAACAAAGTTTGGTTTTATGATGTTGACTTAGAACAAGTGACTATTAAAAAAATCGATAAGTTGATGGGGTTTTCACCGTTGTTGTTTTTGACCGGAGGGGTGGATTTGGCGCATGATTTTCGGGTTGAAATAGATTCAATTAACAATGCAGTTGTCTGGCTACGCGTGATACCTAAAGAAGAGAACAGTGGTTTTGAATTTATCCGGTTAGGTTTAGAGCAGGGGCAATTGTTTGCAATGGAGTTTGGTGATAACTTTGGTCGAAAAACAAAGCTTAACTTTATCGATGTAGAAGTAAATAGCACGGTTGATTCATCTCTGTTTGTTTTTAATATACCGGCGGGTGTCGATGTTTTTGAGGAATAAATAAAATGGATATGACTCAGCCCTTAGCGGAACGTATGCGACCTAAAGAGATTGCCGATTTTGTAGGGCAGAAACATTTATTGTTGCCGGGTAAACCCTTGTATGAATCAATCACATCGGGGCGGCTCCATTCAATGATTTTCTGGGGTGGTCCCGGGACTGGGAAAACTACGTTGGCGCGGATGATTGCAAGGCACTCTGATGCCTCATTTATCGCGCTGTCGGCGGTTTTAGCCGGCGTTAAAGATATTCGCTCGGCGGTGACCGAGGCGCAACATTTATTGCTCAGTGAAAACAGACGAACTATTTTGTTTGTTGATGAGGTGCATCGGTTTAATAAGTCCCAGCAGGATGCTTTTTTACCTCATGTGGAAGACGGTACGATTTTTTTTATTGGTGCAACCACTGAGAATCCATCGTTTGCATTAAATAACGCATTATTGTCAAGGGCGCGTGTTTATGTGCTTAATGCGCTGACTGAAGATGATTTAAGCAGTGTCATAACTCAAGCATTAGCGAATAAAGAGCATGGTCTTGGGGGGCGATTTACTATGGATGCGGGCATAACAAAGCAATTTTCTCAAGCAGCAGATGGAGATGCGCGTCGGGCATTGAATCTTTTGGCTATAGCAACTGAAGTCGCTGAATCTCAAGGCTTGAGTGTGGTTGATTCAGCGGTTGCTCAGGAGGTGTTGTCAGGAGAAGTGCGCCGATTTGATAATCAGGGGGAGGAGTTTTATAACCAAATTTCGGCCTTGCACAAGGCGGTGCGCGGGAGTGCACCGGATGCAGCGCTTTATTGGTTGTGCCGAATGCTAGACGGCGGCTGTGATCCGGGCTATTTAGCTAGACGAATTGTCAGGATTGCATCGGAAGATATTGGTAATGCGGACCCCAGAGCCTTGCAGTTAGCGATGAATGCCTGGGATGCGCAACAGCGTTTAGGGAGCCCTGAAGGGGAATTGGTCTTGGCTCAGGCAGTGGTTTATATGGCATGTGCTGCGAAAAGTAATGCGGTTTATGTCGCTTATAAAGCCGCTATGCAGACAGCAAAAAACAGTGGCTCACTGCCGGTCCCGTTGCATTTAAGGAATGCACCCAGTAAGTTAATGGACTCGTTAGGTTATGGCAAAGCGTATCGTTATGCGCATAATGAGCCGGAGGGGTACGCGGCCGGTGAAAATTATTTTCCAGAAGAACTTCTTGGCAGTAGTTTTTATGCGCCTGTTTCGAGAGGGCTTGAAATTAAAATTAATGAGAAATTAAAAAATCTTAAGATTCTTGACCGTCAAGCCTTAAAGAAGAGAGAGTAAATGTTGTCAGTAAGTCATGCAATTGGGTATATTTAGACCTGATTTCAGGTGCGAGAGAAAATCGCATTATTCTCGTTTAGGTGGTAGAATACGGCGCTGATTTATGAAAATAGCTGATTTTATAGTTAACTTCCCTTTTAATAGATACCTATGGACCTAAAGTTTCTTGATTTTGAACAACCGATTGCTGAACTAAGCGCAAAAATTGAAGAATTGCGTAATGTTAAATTTGATGATGACATTGACATTGACGATACCTTAAAGCAGTTAGAAGAAAAGAGTCAAATTCTTACGCAGTCCATCTACTCGAAATTATCGGATTGGCAAATATCTCAGGTGTCACGCCATCCAGGGCGCCCTTATACGCTTGATTATATTGAGCATATGTTCACTGATTTTTATCAACTGCATGGTGATCGTGCCTTTGCCGATGATCCTGCGATTGTCTGTGGCTTGGCTAAATTAGAGGGTCAAGCTATTATGGTTATTGGCCATCAAAAAGGGCGGGATACTAAGGAAAAGATTTATCGTAATTTTGGAATGCCTAAGCCAGAGGGCTACCGTAAGGCGCTACGGATGATGAAACTGGCAGAACGATTCCATTTACCGGTTATCTGTCTGATTGATACACCGGGTGCATATCCGGGTATTGGTGCTGAAGAACGCGGTCAAAGTGAAGCTATTGCTCGAAATTTATTTGAAATGGCACGTATTAAAACGCCAATAATTTGTACGATTATTGGTGAGGGTGGATCCGGCGGTGCACTAGCGATCGGTGTGGGTGATCGCTTGCTTATGTTGGAATACAGCACTTATTCGGTGATTTCTCCGGAGGGCTGTGCCTCTATTTTATGGAAGAGTTCTGAAAAGGCTGAACTTGCAGCAGAGGCTATGGGGATCGTTTCTGACCGCGTTAGAGAAGCGGGGCTTTTGGATGAGGTTGTTCGGGAACCCTTAGGCGGTGGTCACCGTGACTTTCAGCAAGTTGCTGATAATTTAAAAGTATCCTTGTTGGCACATTTGCAGTTGTTAAATGATGATTCTATTGATACGTTATTAGAGAAGCGTTTTCAAAGAATTATGGATTTTGGCGCTTTTACTGAGGAAGTGTAAAATTTTTTTACCGGCTTAGTTATTTTAAATACCCTGCATTCTGAGCTAAAGCAGGTAGGTTATTTTGATCAGTTTCAAATTTGGACGCTATGAAAAATCGGTTGGCATGGGTTTTTTTAATCTGAAAGGTCAATGAGGGTGCTGACCCCCGATGCACTGCTTCGAATTCTACAGCGATACTCGCAAGGGCATAAGGTTTTTGTAGCCTTTAGTGGCGGTTGTGACTCTCATGTTTTATTGCATTTATGTTCACGGATTCCTACTTTATCTAAATTAATTACAGCCGTTTATATTGACCATGGCTTGCAGGAAGAATCAACAGGCTGGGCCGTACATTGTCAGTGGGTTGCCGATCAATTAGGCGTTAAATTTAAAAGTATCTCTGTCACGGTGTTACCCATTAAGGGTGAAAGTCTTGAGGCTATGGCGCGAGAAGCGCGTTATCAGGCAATAGCTGCATTGTTAGCGCCGGGTGATATTGTTTTAACGGCACATCATCAAGAAGATCAATATGAAACGATTTTATTGAAAATGTTTAGAGGTGCTGGGTTAGTCGGATTATCTGGAATTTCTGAACATTCCAATTTAGGGGTTGGGCAGTTAATCAGGCCCCTGTTAGCGGTTACCAAACAAGCCATTGATGATTATGCGATGGGCTATCAGCTGAAATTCATTCAGGACCCCAGTAACACTTGTATTGATTTTGATAGAAACTATTTGCGTAATATTATTACGCCGTTAATAAAGGATCGTTGGCCATCTGTTGATACAACAGTGAGCCGTGCCGGGCGTCATTGTCATCAAGGGCATGTGTTAATTTCCGAATTAATTGACCCTTTATTTCAGCAGGTGTTTTGTCAGCAAGAGCAGGCCTTGTTCGTTACTTTATTGCAAGGCTTGAATCCTTTAGAGCAACCGATGATTATTCGGCATTGGTTTAAGTGGCGAGGGTTAGAAATGCCTTCTGAGCGGGCAGTTAATTTATTGTTAACCCAAGTCCTTAGCGCGGGAAAAGACCGTTGTCCTGAGTTAATCGTGGGTGATTATTGTGTTCGCCGTTTTCAAGATAAATTGTATTTATTGAAAGCCTTTTTGCCGGTAGATGCGGATTTTGTACAGCAATGGCCGCAAGGTGAAAATACATTGGTGTTAAAAGATAATGGCCAGTTGCGGCGAATGGGTAGGGTGCAGTGGGATGATGGGCGAGATTTTTGGCAGCACTATGAAGTAACCGTCCGTTACCGAAACGGTGGAGAAAAGATTGGCTTACCGGGTCGCTCAGGGACTCATTTAGTAAAGAAATTATTTCAGGAAGCGAAGGTGCCGCCATGGTTGCGGTCAAGAATGCCGTTCATTTTTTTTGATGGTCAGTTAGCAGCTGTTGGAGATAAATGGGTGGCTGATGCGTTTTACGAAATGCCAGCAGGCGATAAATTACAATTTAAATGGACTTTAGCGAGCAATAATAGGAAAGAGAATGACGAAAAGGAGAATAACTATTAAAATATTCTTTTAAAGAAGCCTTGATTATCGTGAGATAATAAAGCGTTAATTTGATTTGATAATTCAGAGAAAAAAGTCTTACTATTTTATGACTAAATTTATTTTTATAACGGGTGGTGTTGTTTCATCGCTGGGTAAAGGTATTGCCGCGTCTTCACTGGCTGCTATTCTGGAAGCACGTGGATTGAACATTACCATGATTAAATTAGACCCCTATATTAATGTCGACCCAGGTACGATGAGTCCTTTTCAGCACGGAGAGGTATTTGTTACTGAAGACGGTGCAGAAACTGATCTGGATCTGGGGCATTATGAGCGTTTTATTGATTCACAAATGCTTCAGCGTAACAATTTTACAACCGGACAGATTTATGAAAATGTTATACGGAAAGAGCGTAAAGGGGATTATTTAGGCGCAACCGTTCAAGTTATTCCGCATATTACGGATGAAATTAAACAACAGATTATGGTTGGTGCCCAAGGAGCCGATGTGGCATTGGTTGAAATTGGCGGAACCGTGGGTGATATTGAGTCACTACCATTTTTAGAAGCTATTCGACAAATGCGTATTGAGTTAGGTGAAACGGAAACGTTATTTATTCATTTAACATTGGTGCCTTTTATTCGTTCTGCGGGTGAAGTCAAAACCAAGCCAACACAACATTCTGTTAAAGAATTGCGTTCTATAGGGATTCAGCCTGATGTATTGGTTTGTCGTTCAGAACAAAATATTTCAGATTCTAATCGAAAGAAAATTGGTTTGTTTACAAATGTGTCAGAGCGAGCGGTTATCTCAGCGATTGATGCCGATTCTATTTACCGTATTCCCATGTTGCTTCATGACCAAGGTCTTGATGAAATTGTGGTTGAGAAATTAGATTTGACTGTTCCGCCCGCCGATTTAAGTCAATGGCGGCGCGTTGTAGCGGCCTTGGAGGACAGTGAAAATGAAGTCACCATTGCTATTGTTGGGAAGTATGTCGATCATTTGGATGCCTATAAGTCGCTGAATGAGGCCTTAGTTCATGCTGGGATTCATACCCGAAATCGAGTGGTTCTTAATTATGTAGACTCAGAAACCATTCAAGATGATTGCCTGGAATCTTTGTCTGGAGTGGATGCTATTTTGGTTCCTGGTGGCTTTGGTGAACGGGGCATTGAAGGGAAGGTTGCAACGGTTAAGTATGCTCGAGAACATAACATTCCTTATTTTGGTATCTGCTTGGGTATGCAAGTGGCGGTGATCGAATACGCCCGAAATGTAGTCGGGTTGGCAAATGCGCACAGTACTGAGTTTGTGGCAGAGACACAGGATCCCGTGATCGGTTTGATTACTGAATGGATGGATGAGTCGGGACGCCGAGAGGTTCGCGGCAATGGTGCTGATATGGGTGGAACCATGCGTTTAGGCGGGCAAAAGTGTCAATTGGAAGTCAATACGTTAGCGCATCACTTATACCAACAGAATGTTATTAGTGAACGACATCGACACCGTTATGAATTTAATAACCATTATTTGTCGGTATTTGCGGAAAGTGGCATGATGTTTTCCGGTAAGTCCACTGATGGTCAATTGGTTGAAATGATTGAAATACCGAGTCATCCTTGGTTCTTAGCATGCCAGTTTCATCCAGAGTTTACCTCAACACCGCGTGGCGGACATCCTGTTTTTTCGGGGTTTGTTGAAGCAGCTGCCATCTATAAAAAGACAAAGGAGTCACCAGAATGAAGTTATGTGGTTTTGACGCCGGCTTAGATCAGCCTTTTTTTCTGATTGCGGGCCCGTGTGTTATTGAAAGTGAGCAATTAGCAATCGATACAGCAGGTCAGTTGAAAGAATTAACGACAGCATTGAATATCCCGTTTATTTACAAGTCATCTTTTGACAAAGCGAATCGCTCTTCTCATGAGAGTTTTCGTGGCTTAGGTATTGAGGTGGGGCTTCAAATTCTAGACAAGGTTAAACAACAAATAGGCGTACCGGTATTAACCGATATTCATGAGGATACACCGTTAGAAGAAGTGGCCAGTGTGGTTGATGTTATGCAAACACCGGCTTTTCTTTGTCGACAAACCGGCTTTATTCAACGTGCAGCTGCACAAGGTAAGCCACTTAATATCAAGAAAGGGCAGTTTCTAGCGCCTTGGGATATGGTTCATGTGGTTAATAAAGCAAAAGCAACCGG
>MPSY01000002.1:21434-49753 GCA_001901525.1 Methylococcales bacterium OPU3_GD_OMZ
AGAATGAAGGAATTGTTAGAAATTTTATTAATACTCGATCAAACGGTTAAATCCAGTCGTTTGATAGAAACAACTTTATAGGTAATGAAAATGGCTGAAATTGTAGACGTTCGTGCAAGAGAAATTCTAGACTCAAGAGGTAATCCTACCATTGAGGCTGATGTGGTTCTAGCCTCAGGGGTGGAAGGCAGCGCTATGGTGCCTTCAGGTGCTTCAACAGGGGAAAGAGAGGCTATTGAATTACGTGACGGGGATAAATCACGGTATATGGGCAAGGGCGTATTGAATGCGGTAGAGAATACCAGGACTGAAATTCGTTCAGCGGTGATCGGGCTTGATGCCGCCGATCAGGCTTTGCTTGATAAGACTATGATCGATTTAGATGGCACAGATAGCAAAGGTCGATTAGGTGCAAATGCTACCTTGGCAGTTTCTATGGCAGCGGCAGATGCCGCAGCAAAAGAGCAAGGTGAGCCACTTTACCAGTATATGAATAATGACGGAGAGTTTATCTTACCCGTACCGATGATGAATATTATCAATGGTGGCTCTCACGCGGACAACAGTGTGGATTTACAGGAATTTATGATTTTACCTGTGGGTGCACCTAGTTTTACAGAAGCCATACGTTATGGTGCTGAAGTGTTTCATACACTTAAAAAGGTTTTGACAGAACAGGGAATGACAACAACAGTGGGTGATGAAGGAGGGTTTGCGCCTAATTTACCTTCTAATGAGGCAGCGATTAGCGTCATCCTTCAAGCCATTGAGCAGGCTGGTTATCGTCCTGGAGAAGATATTTATCTCGGCCTTGATGCTGCGAGCTCGGAGTATTTTGATAATGGTCGGTATATTTTAGCATCTGAAAATAAACGATTTGATTCTGAAGGTATGACCGATTTCTTAGCAGATTGGGTGAATAAATACCCTATTATCAGTATTGAAGACGGATTGGATGAGAACGACTGGGATGGCTGGAAGTATTTAACAGAACAGTTAGGCGGTAAAATTCAATTGGTGGGTGATGATTTATTTGTAACCAACCCAGCAATCTTGAAGGAAGGAATTGATAAGCAAATTGCCAATTCAATCCTCATTAAAGTGAATCAAATTGGTACCTTAACTGAAACGTTTGAAGCGATCGCAATGGCTAAAGCGGCTAATTATTCTGCCGTGGTCTCTCATCGATCAGGAGAAACAGAAGATGTGACGATAGCTGATTTAGTGGTTGCCACCGGTACGGGTCAAATTAAAACAGGTTCTTTGAGTCGTTCAGATCGTATCGCTAAATATAACCGACTCATGAAAATAGAAGAACAATTAGGCGCTAAAGCACGTTATGCTGGCAGAAGTGCTTTTAAAATGTTGGCTTAAATTAGGTTGGTTAGTTTAAACCCAAACGATGCGTATTTTGTTGGGGCTCATTAGTCTGTTAACGGTGATGTTACAATACCGGCTGATATTCGGTGAAGGAAGTTTGCAGCAAATTAGCGAGTATCAGCAGCAGATCGATATTTTGAGCCAACAAGATTTGCTTAAGAAAATGCGGAATGATCGCATTTATCGTGAGGTTTTGGATTTAAGAAAGGGCGATGAAGCCCTTGAAGAGAGAGCCCGAAATGAATTGGGTATGATTGGAAAGGAAGAAACGTTTTATCAATATCTTCAGGCTGAATCTTCGCCGGTTACGCACCGTCAATAATCTAAGTTTATTGACGGTGGTCATCAATTAAGTTTATCTCACTAGTCATCGCTGTTTTCAACTGACAACGGGTTCAGGTTTTTTCCTAATTATGGTTTCTAGATATTGAGTATTTATGAGTGAGTCAGTAAATTTTTGGGGGGTTGTTCCGGCTGCCGGTGTGGGTAAACGGATGCAGTCTGATCGTCCGAAACAATACTTGTTACTTGGCGATCAGACTGTTATAGAACAAACTTTATTTCAGTTGCTGGAGGCTAATTGTTTTGCGGGAATCGCCGTGGCTATTTCATCAGAAGACCCTTATTGGCCAACATTGCCTTGTTCGCAGCAGGAAAAAATTATTCGTGCAGAGGGGGGGCGAGAACGCGCTGATTCAGTGTTGTCGGCATTAAATGCTTTGGTTGGTAAGGCCTCTGATAATGATTGGGTTTTGGTGCATGATGCGGCAAGACCGTGTATCAAGGTGGCCGATATTCATCGCTTGATTAACACCCTTAAAAGCGATCCTGTGGGAGGTATCTTGGCACTGCCGTCGCATGATACCTTAAAGAATGTAATGCAGGGACAGATCGTTGATTCGGTGGACAGGAATAGAGTCTGGCGCGCCTTAACGCCTCAAATGTTTCGTTACGGTGTGTTAAAAAAGGTTTTACAATTAGCCGCAGAGAAAGGTCAAGTTGTCACTGATGAAGCCAGTGCGTTTGAATTAAATGGTTTGCAACCGAAAATTGTTGAAGGGCAACCCGGTAATATTAAAATTACCCGTCCGGAAGATTTGATACTGGCAAAATTTTATATGGAGCAAGAATGATAAGAATTGGTCAAGGATATGATGTTCACCGGTTTCAAGAAGAAGGTGATGTTATTTTGGGCGGCGTAACCATTGATTTTGATAAGGGTATTGCCGCGCATTCAGACGGTGACGTTGTTCTTCATGCCTTGTCTGATGCGTTGTTAGGATCGGTTGCCTTGGGCGATATAGGTCATCATTTTCCCGATACAGACCCTTCGTTTAAGGGGGCGGATAGTCGTGTCTTATTGAGGCATGTGTATAGTATTGTTGTTGAAAAAGGCTATGGTTTAGTCAATGCAGATATTACCATTATCGCCCAAGCACCCAAAATGGCACCCCATATTAATGCTATGAGAAATAATATTGCCCGTGATCTGAACGTAGCGTTAGATTGTATTAATGTGAAGGCAACTACCACTGAGCACCTTGGTTTCGAAGGGCGTAGCGAGGGGATTGCTGTTCAGGCCATTGTGTTGATGAGCGAGGGATTATCCTAATTACGTGGCTTAGGGTGTTATCCTTATTGCGCCTACCTTATTTTCTCATCAGTTAAGGCTCTTTCAGTGATTAATTTTCCGGACTGGCCCAATACCTATGGCGGTCCACCGGGGGCCGGTCTTATTCGTCAATCGCCCGAAGACTTTAAGGTCGAAGAGGTCCTGCCCTTCACTCCGAGTGGGGAAGGTGAACATCTATTTCTTTTTATTGAAAAACGTGGGGAAAATACTGATTATGTCGCTCGTCAACTGGCGAAATTTTCCGGTGTTTTGGCACGTGATGTTGGTTACGCCGGCTTAAAAGATCGGCAGGCGGTGACTCGGCAATGGTTTAGTATTTGGATGC
Source organism: Methylococcales bacterium OPU3_GD_OMZ (assembly GCA_001901525.1). Lineage (GTDB taxonomy): Bacteria > Pseudomonadota > Gammaproteobacteria > Methylococcales > Methylomonadaceae > OPU3-GD-OMZ. The sequence continues at coordinate 24,773 of MPSY01000002.1, forward strand.
CTGGAAAACCGATGCCCGATTGGGAGCACTGGAACCAAGAAAACATAAGTCTGATTGATATAACCCGGCATCATAAAAAGTTAAAGCGGGGTGTCTTAACAGGCAATAAATTTAGTTTAATGATCCGTCAATGGGACGGGGATGTTAAGCAAACGGAGCATGTGTTAAATACGATTGCTGTAGGAGGCATCGCTAATTACTACGGTGCCCAACGTTTTGGGCATCAGGGTAAGAATATTGAAAAAGCACTATCTCTATTTCAAGGACAGACATTCAAGAGAAATCAACGCAGTCTCTATTTGTCAGCGGCTCGGTCATTTATTTTTAATTGTATTTTGGCGCGACGAATTGAGTTGGAGAACTGGAATCAGGTTGTAGCAGGGGATGTTTTACAATTTGAAGGCTCCAATAGCTTTTTCCGAACAGATGTAGTTGATAGCGTCTTAACGGCGCGTGTTTCAGCCCTAGAACTTCATCCAACCGGGTGTTTGTGGGGGCTCGGTAATGTGCCCGAACACGGTGATGCGTGGCACATAGAGCAGACAATATTGGCTCAGTACTCGGAACTTAGAGACGGTCTAGAGGCGATGGATTTAAAAATAGGACGCAGAGCATTGCGGGTTGTCGTTGACAATTTAACGTGGGCTTTTACGGATGCGCAAACGTTAAGATTATCATTTTTCTTACCAGCAGGCAGTTATGCCACAGCGCTATTAAAAGAAATTATTGTCATTAGGAATTAGTATGGACTTTTTACAGGCATTTGCATTGGCTTTTTTGCAAGGCGTGACCGAATTCTTGCCAGTATCAAGTTCGGCACACCTTATTTTAATGCCGGTCGTTTTAGGGTGGGAAGATCAAGGGCAAGCCTTTGATGTTGCTGTTCATCTGGGGACCTTGTTTGCTGTTGTTGGTTTTTATCGTCGGGACGTTTATCGTTTGGTGGTTGCGTGGGTTGCATCGGTGACGAAAAAACAAAATTCAGACGATTCGCAACTTGCCTGGTCGGTTATTATTGCAACGATACCGGTGGGGTTGGTGGGTCTTGCAATTTCTGATGGAGTTGACCATTTATTGCGCTCCCCGTTAGTGATTGCTGTCGCGACAATTTTATTTGCAGTTTTGCTAGCCTGGGCAAGTCGACAAGCTACTGAGAGACGTATTACGCTTACGATTAAAGAGGCCTTGATAGTGGGTTGTTTTCAGGCGCTTGCGTTAATCCCTGGAACATCGCGTTCAGGCATTACCATAACCGCGGGGTTGTTATTGGGCCTGACCCGAGGTCAGGCGGCACGATTTTCTTTTTTATTGTCTATCCCTGTCATTGTTTTAGCAGGGTTACTTAAAAGTATTGAACTTTATCAATCATCGGTACCGGTGGTTTGGGAGTTTATGGCGGTGGGTGTAGTCGTTTCAGCCGTAGTCGCTTATCTGTCAATCGCTTGGTTTTTAAGGTTCTTAGAGCGCGTCGGGGTGATGCCTTTCATTTGGTACCGAATTATTCTTGGGCTGGTGTTATTGGCTGTGTTTATCCATTAAACTGAGCAAAACATAGACTGCACCGGTGCCACCGGCATGACGAGGGGCGGAGCAAAAGGCAAGGACATGAACGTGTTGTCTTAACCACTGATTGAGGCTGTTTTTGAGAATGGGTTTTTGGTTGGGGGATCGATAGCCTTTACCATGAATAATATGAATACAACGGCAATGTTCTAGAATACAGTCGTGGAGGAACTGCGTTAGGTGATTTTTGGCTTCTGCCCGGGTCAGACCGTGTAAATCGAGTTCGGCATCTATTCCAAAAAAACCTTTTCGCATTTTTTTCAAGATATTTTTTTGCAGACCTGGGGCTAAAAACTCCAAATTATCAGCGTCACCGAGTAGGTCAACGGTATCGTTCGGTGTATCATTAAATGTTTGATAATAGTCAGCGTTGGGTGGTTTCGAGATAATTGCTGGTTTGGCGGTTTTATGAAAATGAAGTCGGTCATTTTTAATGGATTTTACCTTCCCGACTGTTTTTCTAAACAGCGCCATATCTTCATCAGAGGTTTTTTTTTCACGGACCATGGGGGTTTTAAAAGGTAATGGAGGTTTTAGAAAAGTACAATAGCGTTGTTAATGGAGATAGTTGATTTTAGCGTTTTTTGAGGGATTGAGCGAATAGTTATGAAAATTTTGTTGAGTAATGATGATGGTTATTTTGCTAAGGGTTTGTTAGTGCTGGCGGCAGCCTTAAAAGAACGAGCGGATATAACCATTGTTGCACCGGATAAAAATAGGAGTGCTGCTAGTAATTCCCTGACCTTAGAGTTGCCACTGAGAGCTTTTGAGATAGAGCCTAATTTTTATAAAGTAGATGGTACGCCGACTGATTGTGTTCATCTTGCGATCACAGGGCTTGTTGAAACAGAGCCTGATATGGTGATTGCGGGTATCAACCATGGCGCTAATATGGGGGACGATGTGTTGTATTCAGGCACCTTGGCTGCAGCCACGGAAGGACGGTTTTTAGGGTTCCCGGCGATAGCGATTTCTTTAGCATCGAATGAACCAGAATATTTTGAAACAGCGGCAGAAGTTGCGGTTTATCTTTTACGGCGCATTCAAGAAAAACCGTTGGCGCAGGATGTGGTTTTGAATGTTAATGTTCCAGATATTCCCGTTGCTGAATTAAAAGGTTATCAAGTGACGCGTTTGGGTCAGCGGCATAAATCTGAACCGGTGATTAAATCCCAAGACCCGCGGGGGCGGCCTATTTATTGGGTGGGACCGCCGGGTTTAGCGCGTGATGATGGTTTTGGAACCGATTTTGATGCAGTCAGAAATAATTATGTTTCCATTACACCGTTACAACTTGACCTGACGCGTTATGAGTTAATGAATGATTTATCAGAGTGGATTGATGGGACGGTTACAACATGAAAACACGTGAGGGTATCGGTATGACTTCTCGCCGCACCAGAAATCGCATGATTGATCGGTTAATGGGGCAGGGGATCAGTAATCATAGTGTTCTTAATGTCATGAGGGATACGCCGCGGCATTTGTTTATGGATGAAGCGTTATCTAGCCGCGCTTATGAAGATGTTGCATTGCCGATTGGCTATAATCAAACTATTTCTCAGCCCTATATTGTCGCCAAAATGACTGAGGTATTAGTTGATCATGGGGTAACGGGAAGTGTTTTGGAGATTGGAACCGGGTGTGGTTATCAAGCAGCTGTTTTGGCGCAAATGGTAGATCAAGTTTATTCAGTGGAGCGAATTTTACCGCTACAAAAGAAAGCCAGTAAATTGCTGATGGATTTATCGATTAGGAATATTAAATATTTACACAGCGATGGGGGCTGGGGCTGGCCTGATTTTGCACCTTATGAGGGTATTTTGGTAGCGGCAGCACCCACAGAAATTCCGAAAGGGTTGTTGCAGCAAATGAAAGAAGGCGGGGTTATGATTATTCCTGTCGGTCCGCAAGGGGATCAGGCCTTACAAAAGGTAGTCAAGACGGCTACAGGTTTTGATATTGAAAATATTGAAGCAGTGAGTTTTGTTCCATTTGTGCAGGGGAGGCGGTAGTGTTCTTTGAGCGTTGCTATGAGTCTATGTTGTTGTGGGCGCAGCATCGTCATGCCGTTAAGTATTTGTTTATTTTAAGTTTTGCGGAGTCGTCTTTTTTTCCATTACCACCGGATGTCATGTTGGCCCCCATGACCTTATCTCAGCCAAAAAGAGCGCTGTTTTTTGCATTGTTGACTACAGTTGCCTCGGTATTAGGCGGTGTTCTTGGCTATATGATTGGCTTATATGCCATTGATTGGGTCATGCCATGGTTACAAAACAGTGTTTATGGCGCATCGTTTATTCGTGTCCAGAGTTGGTTTGAGCAGTGGGGGGTGTGGGCGGTTTTTTTGGCGGGGTTTTCGCCTATTCCCTATAAAGTTTTTACTATTGCCTCGGGTGCTTTTGGCTTGGTTTTTTTACCCTTTGTCGTTGCCTCTATTTTGGGAAGAGGAGCGCGTTTTTTTTTAGTAGCAGGCTTGATTGGTTGGGGCGGTGAGCGTTTAGATCGTTTAATTAGGCAATATATGAATACACTTGGATGGTTAATGGTGTGCTTGGTGGTTATGGTCGCATTGGGATATCAGTTTTTTATCACGTTGAATTAATGAAATCATTATGAAATATAATCAATTAGGACAAACCGAATTAAGGGTTAGTGAATTGTGTTTGGGAACCATGACTTTTGGTGAGCAAAATACCGAACAAGAAGGGCATGATCAACTTGATAAGGCAGTGGATTATGGGGTTAATTTTATTGATACGGCAGAAATGTATTCTATTCCACCCCGTGCTGAAACTTTTGGTCATACAGAAACTATTATCGGGCGCTGGTTTCAACAGCGTCAGAACCGCGATCGCATTATCTTGGCAACCAAAGTTATTGGTAAAGCCGATGACTTTATGCCCTATGTGCGAGGGGGCTATACCCGGCTCAATCAGCGTAATATTGAATTGGCCTTAAATGATAGTTTGATGCGTTTGAATACGGATGTTATTGATCTTTATCAAATACACTGGCCGGATCGAAATACTAATTTTTTTGGCCGATTGGGGTATCAGCATCAACCCGATGACAGTGCCGCGCCGATTGAAGAGACATTATCGGTACTGAATGCGCTTGTAGCATCGGGTAAAGTACGAGCGATAGGTGTTTCTAATGAAACAGCCTGGGGAACTATGGAATATCTCCAACTCAGTCAAGGCGGTGTCGGGCCGCGAATCGCCAGTATACAAAACCCTTATAATTTGTTGAACCGAAGCTATGAGGTTGCATTAGCGGAAGTCTCGCATCGAGAGACAGTGGCTTTATTGGCGTATTCACCGTTAGCATTTGGCGTTTTAAGTGGTAAATATTTGGCCAATCAACAACCTGACAATGCACGGCTTACTCTATTTCCGAGTTATCAGCGTTACTCTAATGAAATGGCCGTTAAAGCAACAGAGGCTTATGTGAATTTGGCCCAGGAAGCGGGGCTAACGTCTAGTCAAATGGCTTTAGCTTTTGTAAACAGTCGCTCCTTTGTAGCTGCGACGATTATAGGAGCCACGTCTTTGGAACAATTACAGCAAAATCTGGATAGCACAACGGTCGACTTAAGTGATGACTTGATAGCGGCGATTGATGCTATTCACCGAAAATGGCCTAATCCATGTCCTTGAGAGGCATTGACGATTTGAATTTTTTAGGAAAAAAATAATGACGTCAGGTGGAAGTCCTTCCACCTGACGTCAAAAGTTGCTTTAGTCCCAAGACAAAGCGCCCCCCGTTTGATATTCAGTCACACGTGTTTCAAAGAAGTTTTTCTCTTTCTTTAGGTCAAGAACTTCAGACATCCATGGGAAGGGGTTTTGAGCGCCGGGATATTGCTCAGGGAGTCCAATTTGGCTACAACGTCGGTTGGCAATAAATTGGAGGTACTCCTTGAACATAGGGGCATTTAATCCTAAAATACCGCGCGGCATGGTGTCATAAGCATATTGAATTTCAATATCTACCGCTTCATGGATGATAGTTATGATGTCTTCTTTGAACGTTTCGGTCCATAGATGTGGGTTCTCAATTTTTATTTGGTTAATGACATCAATGCCAAAATTCATATGCATGGATTCGTCGCGAAGAATGTATTGGAACTGTTCTGCTGTACCGGTCATTTTATTACGCCGACCCATGGATAGGATTTGGGTAAATCCGACATAAAAGAAGATCCCTTCAAAGATGACGTAAAAGGCAATGAGTTCACGTAACAGCATTTGGTCATGTTCATCGGTGCCAGTCTGAAAGTTGGGGTCGCTTAAGTGTTGTGTAAAGGGGAGTGCCCATTCTGCTTTACGCGCAACGGCCGGTAGTTCTCGGTACATGTTGAAAATTTCCCCATCGTCCATTCCCAGTGACTCGATGACATATTGATAAGCATGGGTATGTACAGCCTCTTCAAAAGCCTGACGCAAGAGATATTGGCGGCATTCTGGGTTAGTGATGTGACGGTAGACGGCCAGTACCAGATTATTAGCAACTAAGGAGTCTGCCGTAGAAAAGAAGCCTAGGTTACGTTTGATGATCATACGCTCATCTTCAGTTAAGCCATCGCTACTTTTCCACAAAGCGATATCCGCAGTCATATTGACTTCTTGAGGCATCCAGTGATTAGCGCAGCCATCAAGGTATTTTTGCCAAGCCCAATCATATTTAAAGGGCACTAATTGATTCAAATCAGCGCGGCAATTGATGATTTTTTTATCATCGACCTGAATGCGGCGGGCACCCATTTCAATTTTTTCCAGTCCGGTTGTACCCGTGTGTTCTTCAGCTGAGGCAGGCGCCGCTGATAATGATTGCGTTGCCGTTTCAATAATAGCGCCTTTAGCCGGGCTGTTTTCCAGAGTGCTTTTGCTGGTTTTGGGTGGTAGGTTATCACTTAAGTTGGCAAAAGGATCATCATTCCAGTTGTGCATTACGTTATCTCCCTGATGTTTAAATAGAATGGTTGCTGAGATGATTATTATTTATTGGCATGCTTCACACTCGGGGTCAAGAATGGAACAAACTTTGGGTTCATTATCTGAGTCTGGTGTGACTTGAACTGCGTTTAGTTTATTGTCAGAGAGCGTGCTTTTTTCTACATGTGTAGCACCCATACTGCGCAAATAATAAGTGGTTTTAAGACCACGCAACCAAGCTAGCTTATAAATGGTATCGAGTTTTTTACCATTGGGTTCGGACATATATATGTTAAGTGATTGTCCTTGGTCTATCCATTTCTGACGGCGAGAGGCAGCTTCAATAAGCCAGCGAGAATCGATTTCAAAAGCGGTGGCGTAGAGTTGTTTGAGATCGTCAGGAATACGGGCAATTTTCTGCACACTGCCATCATAATATTTAAGATCGTTAATCATGACGTCATCCCAAAGGTTGCGTTTTTTTAATTCACTCACCAGATAAGGATTTATAATGGTAAATTCACCGGATAGGTTAGACTTTACAAATAAGTTTTGATAAGTCGGCTCAATTGATTGGGAAACACCACAAATATTGGAAATAGTTGCGGTGGGCGCGATGGCCATCGTGTTTGAGTTACGAATACCGTGTTTTTTAATTCGATCACGTAAGTGATCCCAGTCGAGTGTTTGTGATTCATCGACTTGTAAGAATTTGCTACGGTGTTGTTTTAATAGCGCTATGGAATCGATAGGGAGAATGCCTCGTTCCCATAACGAGCCTTTAAAGGTTGAATAGCTACCCCGTTCTTGGGCTAATTCAGAAGAAGCTTCGAGAGCATAATAACTGATAGCTTCCATCGAACGATCCGCGAAAGTAACAGCGTCTTCAGAGCTATAAGCATGGCCTAACTTATAAAGGGCATCTTGGAAGCCCATAAGTCCTAAGCCGACAGGGCGATGTCGTAAGTTAGAGTGTCGAGCCTGCGGTACGCTGTAGAAGTTATAGTCGATGACATTATCTAGCATCCGCATCGCTGTTTTGATCGTTTTTTGTAGTTTTTCAAGGTCTAAGCCTTGTTCTGTCGTATGCGCCGGTAGATTGACTGATCCTAAGTTGCAAACAGCGATTTCACTGTCAGAGGTATTCAATGTGATCTCTGTGCAGAGATTGGAACTGTGTACAACGCCGGTATGTTGTTGCGGTGAACGTATATTACAAGGGTCTTTAAAGGTAATCCAAGGGTGGCCAGTTTCAAAGAGCATGGAGAGCATTTTTCGCCATAACGAGGCGGCTGGCAGGCGTTTGAAGTTTGTTATTTCACCGCAATCTGCTTTTTGTTCGTAACGAACATAGGCTTCTTCAAAGGCCTCGCCATACAGGTCGTGTAGATCCGGTGTTTCTTCAGGAGAAAATAAGGTCCACTCAGCTTCTTCGGCGATGCGTTGCATGAATAAGTCAGGCACCCAGTTCGCGGTATTCATGTCATGTGTACGGCGGCGGTCATCACCAGTGTTTTTTCGCAGATCAAGAAATTCTTCAATATCCAAATGCCAGCTTTCTAGATAAGCACACATTGCCCCTTTGCGTTTACCGCCCTGGTTAACGGCTACAGCGGTATCGTTGGCAACTTTTAGGAACGGAACTACACCCTGAGATTTCCCATTGGTTCCTTTAATATGTGAACCCATGGCGCGGACACGAGTCCAGTCATTGCCTAAACCGCCGGCATATTTTGACAACATGGCATCATCTTTTATCGCGCTAAAAATACCGTCTAAATCATCAGGGACCGTGGTTAAGTAACAGGATGATAATTGTGGACGAAGTGTACCTGAATTAAAGAGAGTGGGTGTTGAGCTCATGAAATCGAAACTAGAGAGCAGGTTATAAAACTCAATTGCACGCTCGTTACGGTTAATTTCGTTAATAGCTAAACCCATAGCAACGCGCATGAAAAAGGCCTGCGGTAATTCAAAACGAGTCTCTTGGTGGTGGATGAAATAGCGGTCGTATAAAGTTTGTAGGCCTAGGTAGGTAAACTGTAAGTCACGTTCGGGCCGTAAGGCTTCGCCTAATTGTGTTAAATCATATTGTTTGAGTGTCTTGTCGAGCAATTCTAAGTCAGCACCACGTTTGATATAATTTGTAAAAAATTCCGGATACTGTTGTGACATTTCCTGTTGGGTAGCCGTGTGACTCGATTGGTTGATAAATGACAGGGCTTCGCTGCGAAAATTGTCCATAAGTAACCGGGCGGCAACAAATGAGTAATTGGGTTCTTTTTCGATATGTGAGCGCGCACTCATGACTAATGTTTTACCCACGTCGTTTTCGGAAACACCATCAAACATATTGCGTATTGATTCATGAAAAATAATTTCAGGGTCAATATCATCAAGTCCTTGACAGGCGTCGGTAATGATTTCTTTGAGTCGCTCAGTATCTAGAGGTTTTTTGTTGCCATCAGAGGTCGTAACCGTTAGCGTGATGTCTGTATCAGTCGGGGCGATATCATCAGATTGTTTTTTATCGGCACGTAACTTGGCGTGTTCTTCACGGTATAAAACATAGGCGCGAGCCACTTTGTGGTGCTCGCTTCGCATTAAGGCTAATTCGACCTGATCTTGAATGTCCTCAATATGAATGGTGCCGCCGCCGGATAAATGACGCGTCAGTGCTGAATTAACTTGCATTGTTAGGTGAGCAACATTTTCGTGGATACGGTCACTGGCAGCCGCATGCCTGCCTTCAATGGCTAGAAAAGATTTGGTAATGGCTACAGAAATTTTATTAGCGTCAAAGGCCGTAACTTTGCCATTACGTCTGATAACGTGTATTTCACCGGGGGTCATGGCGGTAAATTCCGGTGCAGGCGTCAAGGGTTCTGGAGTCGCAGTTGTGGTTTTTACTTCCGTGGGTGCTGTTTCTGTATCCATAAGTCCTCCAAAAAATTAATGCGATATTCTATCTTTCATGTTGCCGGTATTTTAAGAATCATTCGTTATTTGCGGTGATGATTCGTGGTGCTTGAGATGGCAGCACACGCGGCTTGTCTGTACCCTATGTCCTGTCATCGGCTGGGGTGCAATGCACTAAAGTGATTTTAGCTACCACTGCAACCATAATGTTTGTTGCGGGTAATTATACACTATATTGTGGTTTGTAAATAAAAAAACACAACATAGTGTGTTTTAGTTGTGTTGTTATTGTGGATAAGTTGTGCCTAATTAGGCTAACTTATTGGAAAGAAAGGAGAAAATAAAGGTGCTTAAAGTGCGCGTAAGGGAAATAAAAAGTATTTGTTATAGGGATAAGAAATTTCGGCTGGCGATGGTTTTTTAAATGGGGGGTCTTGTCTCCGAGCGTTTTTTGGAGTGCTAACAACGTTTTGCTAAGAAACACGTTAAAATTACATTTATACCGCACGGCTTATGGTTTATGATGTTTCAAGTTTTAATCTGATGATAGTCTTTTAATAAAAACATTTTTGGCTACTTAATAATGACAACGCCCCCTGAGTTTTCACAATCGAATATTTTTAAAGACTGGATTAAGCATTTATTGCCTAATCTGCAAGCGGCTAATTTGGCGATCATTTTATTTGCTGGATTTGGTCTGATTTATTTGTTGGCTGATTTGTTATTGCCTGTTTTTGCAGCAATTGTGATAGCTTATTTGTTGGAAGGTATTGTTCATTATGCTGAGACAAAAGATTTGCCACGTTTGCCTTGTGTCTTAGTTGTTTTTTCGGCATTTATAGCCTTTTTAGGGTTTGTTTTGTTTGTGTTGATTCCGATGGTTTATAAACAAACCATTCAGTTGATTGAGCGAATTCCGAATATGATTTCAGCACTACAACTGAAAGTCATGAGTTTGCCGGAGATGTATCCTGCTTTGGTGAATCAAGAGCAGGTTTTGGAAATTATGCAATCGTTACAAAGAGAAATTATTCAGTATGGCCAAGATGTTTTGTCAGTCTCTGCGGCTTCTTTGGTGAGCGTTGTCACAGCGGTTATTTTTCTTATCTTACTTCCTGTAGTGGTGTTTTTTCTATTAAAAGATAAAGCAAAAATTCTGGTTTGGTTTGGTCGGTTTTTACCTGAAGAACGGTTATTATCTTTGCGCGTATGGAAGGAGGTTGATATTCAAATTGGTCGTTATATTCGGGGTAAATTTTTTGAGGTGTTACTCTTATGGACGGCGAGTTTTCTGACCTTTAGTGTTATTGGCTTAAATTATTCAATGTTGTTGGCTGTTTTTATGGGATTGTCGGTCATTATTCCCTATGTCGGTGCAACGTTAGTGACGGTACCGGTTTTAGGGGTGGCATTATTTCAATGGGGTTTTTCTTCTGAGTTTATTTATGCGGCAGTTGCCTATTCGATCATACAGGCGATTGATGGCGTGGTTTTAGTGCCGTTATTATTTTCAGAAGCGGTCAATATTCATCCGATAGCGATTATTGTAGCGATTCTCTTTTTTGGTGGGATTTGGGGGATGTGGGGGGTCTTTTTTGCTATTCCCCTGGCAACGGTTGTGCAGGCGGTATTGACGGCTTGGCCAAAAGTGAAAGACCAGAAGGTAGCAATGTAAGCGTGTTGGTCAGAATGATTTATTGCGTTTGAATGCTGACTTTAGTCCCGTTCTTTTAGGTGCGTAAGTACAGTATTGACATGCTCTTTGACTCGGACTTTCCGCCATTCATTAACTAATATACCGTTTTCATCTATTAGAAATGTACTGCGTTCTATGCCTCTAACTTGTTTACCATACATGTTTTTCATTTTAATAACATCGAAAAGGTTACACAGGGTTTCATCGGTATCAGACAGTAATTCAAAAGGGAATTGATGCTTGGTTTTGAAGTTTTCGTGGGTGCGGAGCGTGTCTCTGGAGATTCCAAAGATAATTGTATTATGGGCGGTAAATTCTGCGATTTGATCGCGAAAATTTTGCCCTTCAGTCGTGCAACCCGGGGTATTATCCTTTGGGTAAAAGTAAAGGATAACTTTTTTCCCCCGTAAATCTGATAGTTTTATGAGATTGTCGTTAGTGGCAGTAATTTCAAAGTCAGTAACACTCTTTCCAATGGTAAGGGTCGACATAGTTTAATCAAAAAGTAGCAAAAAAAATAAAGGATTGTTCTGACTATTATCATACCGTGATACTAACTATTTGGGGGATAAGATTAGATTACTATTTTTAATAGGGTTCAGGTAATGAATTCATTACCTGAAAGTCTCGTGCCATAGTATTATTTGGATGGGCGATGTGGTGGTTGGTTTAGAATAGTTATTAGTGTATTGGTTACGGGTGCTCCAAAAGGAAGAGGTGGTTAAGATGAAAGATAAGAACAATCAGAATGATGGAAAGGATGAAGAATTTCCAGCGTTTGATTATGAAGTGCCAGATTCTGATACTTTGAAAGAAGACGTTAGCGAGCGTAATCAGGGCAATAAAACGCATGTAGAGCATCTGCAACGTGAAACAGACGAAGCATTACTCCGATTAGATGGGCGAATGCAGAGTTACGAAAGGCAAAGCATTGAAAAAAGTCAGATAGCCAGTGCAAGGGCATTGACGTTGTCGTGGGTTAATATGATTTTACTTATTGTTTTTGTTTTTTTAGGGGCCTCGCTGTATTCGCAGGTCAATATATTGCTTAATAAGGATTCATCAGATAATTTAACCGGATTAACGGAGAAGCAAAACACCTTATCGTATAAAATTCAATTATTATCAGAGCAGGTGGAAAGTGTTCTTAAAACGGCTCAGGTATCTTCTGATTCGGTTGCTTCTTTAAAGGCTATTGCTGAAGTTGAAGCGCGTTTGTCGCAATGGGAAGAAAGGGCTAAGGAGCAAGCACCAGTAGCGAATGATCGGTTAGTTATAGAGCAACCTGTAACAGGACAGTGGATTGTTAGTTTGTTTTCTTTTAAAGAAAAAGCGGTTGCACAGGAGCAGGCGATGAAATTATTTGAACAAGGTATACAGGTTGCAATTTCGGCGGTACAAGTAACGGGCGTAACCTGGTATCGGCTTTATATCGGTGGCTTTACCGGTAAAAAGGATGCTGAAGCTTATGCGGAACAAACCCGAACAATGTTGGGACTTAAGCTCGCTTGGGTAGCCCAAGTGGAATAGGGAATGCGGTATAGTTGTTAATAAGCATTGTTATTTTCTGGGTCGGGAGGCTTGAATCGTGGCTAAGAAACTGGTTGTAGCAATATCATCACGAGCACTTTTTGATCTGGATGAATCTCATCATGTTTTTGAAACGGAAGGAAAAGATGCTTTTTGTCGTTATCAGATTGAGCATGAGAATAAGGCACTAGAACCGGGCTTTGGTTACCGGCTGGTTAAAAAATTACTCTCACTTAATGATTGTTTCCCCGATGAGCCCTTGGTTGAAGTTATTTTAATTTCACAAAATAGTGCCGATACGGGGTTGCGTATTTTTAATGCGATAGCGGCCCACAACCTTGCAATAACACGCGCTGTTTTTTCTAGTGGGCGCTCACCCTATCTTTATATTCCGGCTTTTGGAGCGGATCTTTTTTTATCAGCCAACGCTGACGATGTGGTCAATACCTTAAATGCCGGCTATGCGGCAGCGACTATATTATCTCCAGCAAGTAATGATAAACACCCGGATCAATTACGGATTGCGTTTGATGGCGATGCCGTTCTATTTTCTGATGAATCAGAACGCATTTTTCAAGAACAAGGGCTTGCCGCCTTTACGGAGAATGAGCGTCTGGCGGCTGACCAGCCCTTAAGTGGCGGTCCATTTAAGAACTTTTTGGCCGCGTTACATCGGGTGCAAAGCCATTTTGGTGAGGAGTCCGTGCCTATTCGAACGGCCTTGGTGACAGCGCGTGCAGCGCCTGCACATGAGCGTGTTGTCCGTACATTTAGAGCCTGGAATATTCGAATTGATGAGGCGATGTTTTTAGGCGGGCGAGAAAAAGGGCCTTTTCTGGATGCGTTTGGTGCGGATATTTTTTTTGATGATCAAAAGGGACATTGCGATTCTGCGGGCAAACATGTACTTTCAGCCCATGTCCCGCACGGTGTCGCTAATCAGAAAAAATAAAGTCTATTCTGACTCGGGTGTTGGTTGAAGGTTGATCACTGTTTTAGCTGGTTTCCCTGGTTGTTCTTGTACCAATTGTGGAACCAGGTACCCCGGCAGGGTGTTTCTCAGTGCATTGACTAACACGATGGCTTCTTCTAATGGGACATTAAAATGCTGTGTGCCCGTGACCTTGTCCAGTAAGTGGAGGTAGTAGGGCTGAATATTGGCCTCGAACAATGTTTCACTGAGTTGTGCCAAGGTTTCAACGGAATTATTGATATTTCTTAATAACACGGACTGATTAAGAACGGTGTATTCATGTTGAATGAACTGTTTCGTGATCGTTTGAACAGAATAATCTATTTCATTGGGGTGATTGCAATGTAATACGATGATGATTTTTTTATCCGTTTGGTTTAGGAGGCTAATGAGTTCGGGGGTTATGCGTTCTGGCAAAACAATAGGGACACGACTATGAATGCGGATTCGTTTGATGTGTTTTATTTTTTTTAAGGCGTTCAATAATTGTTCTAAGCGTGCATCGTTAAGAATGAGTGGGTCGCCGCCACTTAGAATAATCTCGGAAATACTCGGGTGTTTCTGTAAATAATCAAGGGCGTTGCTTTGGGCATCTCGGCGCAGGTGCTGATCAGCGTAAGGGAATTCTTTTCGAAAACAATAACGGCAATTAATCGCGCAGCTTCCGGTATTGATAAGTAATGCCCGGCCATGGTACTTGTGGATAATGCCGCGACCAGCAATAGCGTTGAGGTCGCCGACCGGATCGTTGTTGTAGTGCATATTATTGAGAAGCTCGTGGGTCATAGGCAGTATCTGAAGGAGTAAGGGGTCTTTAGGGTCATTTTTTTTGATACGGTTAGCGTAACTGCGTGGTACGCGCAATGAAAATTTTTGGGCGGCTTGTTGAGAAACCGGAAGCTCTTTAGGGTCGAGATTCAGAAATTGGCAGAGCTCGGTTATATCGGTAAAGGCCTTTGCTAATTGCTGTTGCCAGTTTTGAGGCGTGTTAAGTCGTGTTGACATAGATACGGTAGTCATAGTTAGAGGTTTTGTAGATAGAGGGATGTTGCCTTAAAAGGTGCGTTTAAAGTGCGTAGACGATATAGCATAGTATTGGGCGTTAGCAATAATTTTATTTCTTTGGTGGCGGGATAAATAGCTGTTTGTTGTGAGAGGGATTATAATGGTCGATTTTGAATCTTATTCTAAGAGGGTATCATGGCCAGTTACAGTACCAATGAATTTAAAGGGGGATTAAAAATCATGCTTGATAATGATCCTTGTTCAATTATTGAGAATGAGTTTGTTAAACCCGGAAAAGGTCAAGCCTTTAGCCGCGTTAAAATCAGGAACCTGAAAACGGGTCGTGTGATAGAAAGAACGTTTAAATCCAGTGAATCTGTTGAAGCGGCCGACGTCGTCGAAATTGAAATGCAGTTTCTTTATCACGATGGAGAGTTTTGGCATTTCATGGTGCCTGATACGTTTGAGCAATATTCTGCCGGCGAAACAGCATTGGGCGATGCGAAAATATGGCTCAAAGATCAAGATGTTTGTACGGTGACTTTATGGAATGATCAGCCGTTATCAGTTACACCGCCTAATTTTGTAGAATTGACTATTACCGAAACTGATCCGGGCTTAAAAGGAGATACGTCAGGAGGGGGTGGAAAACCGGCGACATTGGAAACCGGCGCTGTTGTTCGGGTGCCTTTATTTGTTCAGATAGGTGAGCTTATTAAGGTTGATACCCGTAAAGGGGAATATGTTGGGCGATCAAAGGAATAATAGCGACCTTTTTTGGGAGCCGAGTTGTTCGCTAGAGGTCTTGCAGTTACGGGCACAGGTTTATGCCTCCATTAGAGCATTTTTTAAAAGCCGGTGTGTTTTGGAAGTGGAAACGCCGCTGTTGAGTCTAGCGAGTGGTACTGAGCCGACTATTCAGTTTTTTGAGACGCACGATCAGCGTGGATTAAAACAGCATAGGTTGTTTCTTCAAACGTCGCCAGAATTTGCCATGAAGCGGTTGCTGGCAGCGAGTAGTGGTTCCATTTTTCAATTAGCTAAGGCCTTTAGGCAAGGTGAAGTGGGGCGGTTTCATAATCCTGAATTTACCTTATTGGAATGGTATCGCATCGGCTTTGATCTTGATGCGCTGATGGACGAGACGGCTGATTTATTGGTGGTTTTGTTACCTTCATTAGCTAACCAAAAAGCGCGTAAGCTGCCTTATAAGACAGTCTTTAAAGATGCCGTTGGCGTGGATCCTTTGTCGGCATCGGTAACCGATTTTAGTGCCGCAGCGGATCGGTTTGAGTTGCCGGATGCTAAGTCAATTTGCGGTCAGGATCGTTCAACATGGTTAGATTTTTTGTTTTCTTGTGTGGTGCAACCGGTTTTAGTTAACATACCTCTGGCAATGATTTATGACTATCCGGCCTGTCAGGCATCACTGGCACGATTGAAACGAAATGATAAGACGGTGTGTGAACGTTTTGAGGTTTTTGTTAAGGGCATTGAATTAGGCAATGGTTTTTTTGAGCTGAGCGATTCTGTTGAACAGAGCGATCGATTTGATCGTGAGATAGCGCATCGCCAACACGGTGGTTTGCCTGCGGCGGTTAAAGATCAACGGTTGATCGCAGCGCTTGAAAAGGGCTTGCCTCACTGTTCAGGAATTGCCATAGGTATGGATCGGTTGTTAATGTTGCGCGCAGGGGTTGATGATATCTCTGAGGTGTTGTCTTTTGGCTTTGGCAGGGCTTGATTATTTGCCGCTAACAAGCCGATTATAGTGTTATATTACGTTTACAATTTTTGAGTATTCTAATGGGTCGTATTAAAACGTCATTCTTATGAAAGCAGTTATAGCTCTTATTTATCTGGTGTTAGTTTTCGCGGTGATCGCACCGGTGAAAGCTGAGGATTCTTTTGTTGTTGAGGAAATAAAAGTTAATGGCCTGCAGCGTATTGCCGCCGGGACGGTTTATAATTATTTGCCGGTTACCGTGGGTCAGCGTTTTTATTTAAATCAAATAGCACCGACCATGAAGGGCTTGTTTAAAACGGGTTTTTTTAAAGATATTAATCTGGTTCGGGAAGGGAACGCCTTAGTGATTAATGTTATAGAGCGACCCTCCATTGCGAGGATTATTTTTAAGGGTAATATTGATTTAAGCGATGAAGTATTAGAGGAAGCATTGACTAAAATTGGGTTATCTGAAGGGAAGGTTTTTAACCGCCAAGTGCTTGAGCAAGTCGAGAAAGAGTTGCGGCGCCAGTATTTTAGTCACGGTAAATATGGTCTGCGATTAGAGACCGAGGTCGCCAACTTGACGCGTAATCGTGTCGGCATCAAGGTTGATATATCGGAAGGTAGCGTTGCTACGATTAAGAAAATAAATGTGGTGGGTAACAGTCAGTTTGATATGGCGAAGTTACTGGATGAGTTTGAACTGACAACGTCTAATTGGTTGTCTTTTTATAGCAAAGATGACCAGTATTCCAAACAAAAGCTGGGTGCTGACTTGGAGCGTTTAAGTTCTTATTATTTGGACCGAGGTTATATTAATTTTAAAATTGACTCCACACAAGTTGCGATAACGCCGGATAAGAAGTCTATTTATATTACCGTTAATATTGATGAGGGTGATTTATTCACTTTAGATAAGGTTCGATTAACCGGTAATTTGGTTGTCAGTCCCGAGGAACTCATTCAGTTAGTTAGCGTTGGCCCTGAAGAAGTGTTTTCACGTAAGCGTGCCACCGAAACGTCTAAAAGCATTTCGGATCGATTAGGGGAAGAAGGGTATGTGTTTGCCAATGTCAATATGATTCCGGAGATTAATAATGATCGCAAGACGATTGATATGACTTTTTTTGTTGATCCCGGTAAGAAAGTTTATGTGCGTCATGTCAATATTGCCGGTAACACGACCAGTCGAGACGAAGTTTTGCGCCGTGAAATGCGGCAAATGGAGTCGGCTATTGCTTCGACAACAAAAATTGAGCGTTCTAAAATACGCTTGCAACAATTGGGCTTTTTTGAACAAGTGATGGTTGAGACACCGCCGGTTGTGGGGGCGGCTGATGAAATTGATGTTAATTATAAGGTGGTTGAAAAGGCGTCCGGTAACTTGATGGCTGGGTTTGGCTTTTCACAAACACAAGGGTTGGTTTTAAATGCCAGTGTGTCGCAGAACAATGTCTTGGGCTCTGGAAAACGTGTTGATCTTAATTTTAATAACAGTGATGTGGTGACGGTCTACAGTTTTGGTTTTTATAATCCTTATTTTACCGATGAGGGCATCAGTTTAGGCTATAACCTGAATTGGCGTGAAATGAATTCACGTAATGCGAATACCGCTTATTTTTCTATGGATACAGCAGGTGCTTCGATGAACTTTGGTATTCCCATCAATGAAACCGATAGGCTGCGCTTTAATATAGATGTTAATCAGCAAAAATTAAAAAATTATGGCGAGTCGGGTTCTGTCTTTGAGGCGATCAAAGCATTAGGAAGTGAGGGTAGTTATACGACTTTTGGGGGCGCGATTGGCTGGAGTCATAATACGGTTAATAGTGCTATTTTTCCAACCTCAGGGCGCCAGCAACGGCTCTCGGCTTCATTAACCGTACCCGGTAGTGATATTACTTATTTCAAATTAGGCTATAAGCATCAGGAATATTTTCCGGTTGCTAAAGACTTAACTTTTCGGGTTAAAGGCGAAATTTCCTACGGCGATGGTTATGGCGATACCCAGGATTTACCGTTCTTTCAGAATTTTTATGCCGGTGGCGTGCAAACGCTGCGGGGGTTTAATGATAATACCGTGGGTCCAAAAGATAGCCAAGGGCGACCTTGGGGCGGGTCAACCAAGTTGCTGGCTAATGCAGAACTGTTGTTTCCAGTGCCCTTTTTTGAAGATAACCAATCGATGCGCTTAGGAACCTTTTTTGATGCCGGGATGGTCAGTGATGGCGGTTTTGATACCGAGTATATGCGATTTTCATTTGGCTTGTCGGGAACCTGGTTGTCGCCTTTTGGTGCGATTACGGTGAGTGCTGCGATGCCGATGAATACAAAAGAAACTGATGATGAGCAAAGATTTCAATTTTCCATGGGCTCAAATTTTTAAATTCAGTCAGAGGTTATGTTAAAATTTGTTCCAATCTAAGGTTATAAAAAAAATTTAACTACGAAAAAATTTTGAGGATAAAATGAGTAGATATTTAGTGGTTGTAATGGGTTTGTTGCTGTTTTCAGGGGTGGCCAATGCGGAGTTAAAAATTGGTTATGTCAACATACTTAAAGTGCTGGATAAGGCGCCGCAAATGCAAATTGCGAAAAAAAGTTTAGAGAAAGAGTTTGCGCCCCGTGAGAAACACCTACAGGCTCAACAGAAAGAAATTAAAGCGTTAGAAGATAAATTAAAACGTGATGCCAGTATTATGAGCGAATCTGAAAAGCGCAAAATAGATCGTGAGATTCTGACTAAAACACGGGATGCAAAACGTTCTATGGGGGAATTTAGAGAAGATTTTTCTCGTCGTCGTAATGAGGAGTTGGAGAAATTACAACGACAAATTTACGAAGCCAGTCAGGCTTTAGGTAAAGAAGAGGGATTTGATTTGTTAATTCGTGATGGTGTGTTGTTTGTGGGTGAAAAGGCGGATGTCACTGAATTGGTTCAAAAGAAATTGGCGGCAATGAAAGGGAATTGAAGCGTCTTGTAATCAGGGCGTATATTAACGCCGTTACTAAGGCGATATTTTTTACCGATAAATAAGGAAAATTGACGTTGGATATTCATGAAATTCAAGAGTTTTTGCCGCACCGCTACCCATTCTTAATGGTTGACCGGGTTGTTGAATGTGAGCCGGGTAAACGATTACTGGCCATTAAGAATGTAACGTATAACGAGCCTTTTTTTCAGGGACATTTTCCGCATCAGGCTATTATGCCGGGTGTTTTAATTATGGAAGCTTTAGCGCAAGCCACCGGTTTGTTAGCATCCAAGAGTGTTTCTGATGAATTAGGACGTGGTGTGACCTATTATTTGGTGGGTTTGGATAAGGCGCGATTTAAACGTCCGGTTGTTCCAGGAGATCAGTTGCAATTAGAGGTTATCTATCTTAAAGATAAACGTAATATTTGGTCGTTTTCCTGCCGTGCAGAAGTTGATGGCGAATTTGTGGCCAGTGCTAACATTATGTGTGCAGCATCGAGGGCGGAGGATTGATAGAAAGTAGTGCTGTTGTTGATCGTAATGCTGAGATTGAAGAAGGGGTCTCTATAGGTGCTTTTTCAATTATTGGATCCGATGTTCAAATAGGAAAAGGGACGGTGATTGGTCCCCATGTGGTTATAAAAGGTCCCACCATTTTAGGTGAAGATAATCGAATTTTTCAATTCACCTCGATTGGTGAAGACCCGCAAGATAAAAAATATGCGCAGGAATTGACACGGCTAGAAATAGGCGATCGAAATACGGTGCGTGAGTTTTCAACGATTCACCGCGGAACACAGCAAGATCAATCCATAACCCAGATTGGAGATGATAATTTATTTATGGCTTATACGCATGTGGCACATGACTGCGTGGTAGGCAATCATGTGACGATGGCTAATGGCGCATCATTGGCGGGGCATGTGCGTTTAGATGATTATGCTATTTTAGGTGGGTTTACCTTGGTTCACCAGTTCACCAAAATTGGTCGGTTAAGCTTTTCGGCTATGGGCAGTGCAATTACCCAAGATGTTCCTCCTTTTGTCATGGTGGGTGGGCGACCGACACGTCCGCATGGTATTAATTCTGTGGGTATGGAGCGTTCTGGCTGCACCCCTGAAGTGACGCAACAAATAAGACGGGCCTATAAAATTTTGTATAAATCTAACTTAAAGTTAGAAGATGCTATTGATGAAATGGAAGAAATAGCGGGTGAGTGTACAGAATTGTCTCATATGGTTAATTTCTTACGTAATGTCACACGTGGCATTCTTCGTTAATTTGCGTGGATCTAGACACGTCAATTGTTGCCGGTATTGATGAGGTAGGGCGAGGCTGTATTGCCGGCCCAGTTGTGGCGGCTATTGTTATTCTAGACCCTGCTAATCCCATAGCAGGGCTTAAGGACTCAAAGACTATTTCTCCTAGGCGGCGTACATTACTGTCACAGTGTATTTTAGAGAAGGCTTTAGATTGGAGTATAGGACGCGCCGAAGTCAGTGAGATAACCTCGATAAATATTCTACAGGCAACGTTATTAGCGATGCAACGGGCCTATCAGGGCTTGCACATCACCCCTGATTGGGTTTGGGTGGATGGTAACCGTTACCCGGAAATTCCTTGTCAAGGGGACTCAGTTGTACAAGGGGATCGATTGATTGCTGAGATATCAGCAGCCTCTATTATTGCAAAAGTACACCGTGATCGGGAGATGAATTTTTATGACGTTCTTTTTCCGGGGTATTGTTTTTCCAAACACAAGGGTTATCCGACCCAGCACCATGTGCAACAGCTCAAGGCTTTAGGGGTAACTGCCGTTCATAGGCCTACGTTTACCCCCGTTAATCGTTTAATTATTAAGGCAATGTAGAGCAGTCGGCGTCATTGATGGAGTGCTGAAATTGTCTGTCTTTTCATTCATTTAATCAAAGGTATAGGATAGATACAGTGGCGGTGGCAGTTGATTTTATTCATTTAAGGGTTCACTCGGAATTCTCATTGGTTGATGGCATCGTTAAAATTAAGCCATTGATGGGGCGTCTGACTGAGTTGGCTATGCCAGCTGTGGCATTAACAGAACAAAGTAACTTATTCTCATTAGTTAAATTTTACTGTGCCGCACAAAAGGCCGGGATTAAGCCCATTATAGGGGTTGATATTTGTCTTTATAATGATGCTGATTGTACAGCACCCTTCAGGATGACTTTGTTAGCACAGAATTATAGGGGTTATATGAATCTGTCTGCTTTGATTTCACGTGCCTATCAGGAAGGTCAATATCAGGGTGTCCCTATGATTAAGGCTGAGTGGTTAAGCGCCTTATCTGAAGGGTTGATTGTACTTTCAGGTGCGCAAGAAGGCGATATTGGGCAGGCGTTAGTCGCTGGAAATTATGACCGAGCAGCGTGTTTGGCTAAACAGTGGCAAGCGGTCTTTCCGAGTCGTTTTTATTTGGAAATTCAACGGCTTGGAAAGGCCGGTGAAGAAAGTTATATCAACCGTGTGTTATCGCTGGGGGCCAAGTTTTTACTGCCTGTGGTAGCAACCAATAATGTTAGGTTCTTGAAGGCTGAACAATTTAATTCTCATGAAATACGGGTTTGTATCAACCAAGGGCGTGTGCTTGATGATAGCCGAAGACCTAAAGAGTATACCTCGCAGCAATATCTCCGCAGTACCGAAGAAATGGTTGAGCTATTTGCTGATATCCCAGAGGCTTTAGAAAATACGGTAGAAATTGCCAAGCGCTGTAACTTAGAGTTGACACTGGGCAAGAGTTTTTTACCTGATTTTCCAGTGCCTGAAGGGTTGACGCTCGCGGAACATTTTATCGCTTTGTCAAATCAAGGACTGGCAGAGCGTCTTAAAAAAATTTTTACAGATAAACATGCAGCCTCAAATGAACAGGTTCAGGTTTATCAAAAACGACTTGATGACGAGTTGGGCGTTATCATTGAAATGGGTTTTCCCGGTTATTTTTTAATTGTTGCCGACTTTATTCAATGGGCAAAGGATAATGCCATTCCCGTGGGTCCTGGGCGTGGTTCTGGCGCGGGCTCCTTGGTGGCCTATGTTTTGAATATTACCGATTTGGACCCGATTGAATTTGATTTGTTGTTTGAGCGTTTTCTAAATCCTGAGCGGGTTTCAATGCCGGATTTTGATGTGGATTTTTGTATGGACCGGCGTGATGAGGTGATCGCCTATGTGGCACAGCGTTATGGTCGGGATCATGTGTCACAGATTATAACCTACGGTACGATGGCGGCAAAAGCGGTTGTTCGTGATGTGGGTCGAGTTTTAGGGCATTCGTATGGGTTTGTTGATCATTTAGCTAAATTGATTCCTTTTGAATTAGGCATGACGTTGACCAAGGCGCTGGAAGATTCAGAGGCGCTCCGGGAATTATATGAAACGAATGAAGATGTTAAATCTTTAATTGAGTATGGTCTTTCTTTAGAGGGCACCGCAAGGAATGCGGGCAAACATGCCGGCGGTGTGGTTATTTCACCTACGCCGTTAACTGACTTTACCCCACTTTATTGTGAGCAGGGGGGCGATAATTTAGTGACCCAATTCGATAAGGACGATGTTGAAAGTGTGGGTCTAGTCAAGTTTGATTTTTTAGGATTACGTACCTTAACGATTATCGATTGGGCGGTTCAGGCAATCAATGAAAAACGTCAACAAAATGATTTGCCGGTTCTTGATATTACTGAATTACCGTTTGATGATATAGAAACATTTGAATTGTTGAAAAGGGGTCAGACCACGGCTGTTTTTCAATTGGAATCGCGTGGTATGAAAGAATTGATCAAGAAACTACGCCCAGATTGTTTTGACGATATTATTGCTTTGGTTGCACTCTTTCGTCCGGGACCGTTGGAGTCTGGGATGGTTGATGATTATATTAATGTAAAACATGGTGCGAAGGCTGAGTATGCTCATGTATTGCTTGAGCCTATTTTAAGCGCCACGAATGGGGTGATTTTATATCAGGAGCAGGTCATGCAAATAGCGCGTGAATTGGCAGGCTATACGCTGGGCGGAGCAGACTTGTTGAGACGTGCCATGGGCAAGAAGAAGGTCGAGGAAATGGCGGAGCAGCGTGCTATTTTTACCCAAGGTGCTGTGAATAATAATATTGAGAAGAGTGTTGCGAGCTATATTTTTGATCTTATGGAAAAGTTTGCGGGCTATGGTTTTAATAAGTCACATTCAGCGGCTTATGCTTTAGTTGCGTATCAAACGGCGTGGTTGAAAAGTCATTATCCAGCCCTTTTTATGGCATCAGTCTTATCATCGGATATGGATAATACTGATAAGGTCGTTCTCTTAGTTGAAGAATGCCGGGCGATGAAATTAACGTTATTACAACCCGATATTAACAGTTCTCAGTACCGGTTCAGTAATGACGGTGAAGGGCGAATTGTTTATGGCATCGGGGCGCTTAAGGGCGTAGGGCAGTCTGCGATCGAGGCATTATTACAGGAGCGGGAAACAAATGGTTCCTTTAAGGGGCTTTTCGATTTGTGTCAGCGGGTCGATCTCAGGCGGGTCAATAAACGCGTTCTGGAAGCCCTTACCAAGGGCGGTGCATTTGATGTGTTTGGCGCTAATAGAGCGGCCTATTTAGTGGATTTGGCGGCGGCCTTGAAGTCAGCTGAACAATTTCAAAAAATGCAGAGAACCGGACAAAACGATTTGTTTGGTTTAGTTTCTGATGTTTCGAATATCAGCGATTCTGGAAGTCAGCAAGGGGTTCAGCCTTGGTCCGAAGAAGAGCGGTTAAATGCTGAAAAACAAGTGCTGGGGTTTTATTTGACCGGGCATCCGTATCATCAATACCGTAAGGAGTTAGCGAATATTACCCACGGTAGTATTGCTGAGTTACAGGGAAAAATTAAACAAACGTATGGGAAAGCGGTCGCCCGAGTTGCTGGATTGGTGACGGATTTACGAACCCGGCAGACACGTAAAGGAAAGATGATGGCTTTTGCTGTTTTAGATGATTGTACCGGACGTTTGGAAATTGCCGCTTTTTCAACGGTTTATGAGCAGTGTAAAGCATCATTGGAAGTCGGTCAGCTCATTGTTGTGGAAGGCGGTCTGGCTATTGATGATTATTCGGGAATGTTAAGATTAACGATTGAATCACTTTATAGTATTGATGAGGCGAGAGCAGAATTTTCTCGTCGATTGGTTTTGATAGGCTCGAGTGCTTTTTCAGATGATTTAATAGTGGAAAAAGTAGCGAATTTGGAGGCGGTTATTCAACCCTTCAGAGGCGGGCGTTGTCCAGTGGTCATTGATTATAAAACGAAAGTGGGTGATGCCGGAGAGAATGTCCGGTGTCTGGTGCAGTTAGGCGATAGTTGGCGTATTTTTCCAACCAATGCGGTTTTAAAGTTGTTGGATCAAACAGGACTATTTATATCGGTAACTGTGGAGTACTAATAAGTATAGCGTCTTGAAGGGGTTGGGTACTCATGGTGAGTACCCAACCCCTTTTTTTGGTTAGTTTAGCGGTTTTATTTCGTGTTTTTACTTGTGTCAGGTGAGCGGCTTGAATCTTTTTTATCAACTTGTGAAGTTGACTGAGGTGCTGGAGCCGCCTTGGGTGTCGGAGCCGCTTGAGGAGCCGGTGCTACC
>MPSY01000002.1:49768-53475 GCA_001901525.1 Methylococcales bacterium OPU3_GD_OMZ
CGCCTTGGGTGTCGGAGCCGCTTGAGGAGCCGGTGCTACCTGAGGTGCTGGAGCCACCTTGGACGTCGGGGTTACTTGAGGAGTCTCAGTCGGCTGAGAGGCCTCGGGCGTGACTGGGTTTGTCTTAGCCGTGTTATTGCGATTTGCTGACGGACCGCGGTTATTTCGACGACGGTTACGGTTTCGTCTAGGATACGGTCGTTTTTCTTCCGTTTTGTTGGGAGCAGTTGATTCAGTGGGTGTGTTGTCTGTCGTCTTATTTTCTGATTTATTTTCAGGGTGACTGGTATTTGCCGGTAGCGGGCTGCTGTCAGGGGTATTGGCAGGATTCTTTTTTGCTGTAGTGCTTGCAACGGTAGCAGATGAAGCGGTGCTTTCACGGTTCTCGGTGTTGCGAGTGTTTCGATTATCTCGGTTGCTTCGATTGTTACGATTGCTGCGGGTGTTTTGGTTGCTACGGATGCTGGGCTCTGTTACGTTGCCGCGGTCATCATTAGCCGATTCTACTATGTTCCCGCGGTTCTCTTCTGTAACAGCGGTCTCTGGAGTGTTACGGTTAGGTGATGGGCTGCGATTGGCTTGATTATTCCGATTATTGCGGTTATTGCGGTTATTGCGGTTATTGCGATTTGCATTACGTGGGCGTCGCTTAGAGGGGGTATGTTTTTTCTCCTCGTCAGTAGCGCCTCTTACGTAACCGTCTTCAAAGTGTGTAGGTTCCTGAGGTATCTTGTTCGTTGTTGAACTGTCAGGTTTGCCAAATAAGCGTTTAAAAAATCCAACTTTTACAGGCTCTGTTTTTTCAGGAGCCGGTGATTCTGGAAGGAAATTTTTGATTGCCGTATTGTCGTTACTTACAGGTGCTTTTTGGGCAAAATCAGGGATGTTAATTGTTTCACTCTGGATGTTTTCATAACTTTGGACATCTTCGTCAGGGTCGGTAGCTTTAATGCGTTCTAGTTCATACGCAGGGGTTTCCATGTGTTTGCTGGGAAGAATAACAATACCCACTTGTAAGCGTTGTTCAATTTGTTCAATGATTTGTCGTTTTTCATTGAGTAGAAAGGTGGCGGACTCAATAGGCAGATGAATAATGACCTTAGCGGTAGCCGGTTTCATTGCTTCTTCTTCAATTAATCGTAATACTGAAAGCGCAACAGATTCTACATTTCTAATAGCGCCTTGTCCTTCACACCGCGGACAGGTGAGTTGCGTCGATTCGCCGAGTGACGGTTGAATGCGTTGGCGGGACATTTCTAATAAACCAAAGCGTGAAATGCGGCTGGTTTGAATACGAGCACGGTCAATCTTGAGTGCATCTCGCAGACGGTTTTCAACAGCGCGTTGATTTTTATTAGCCATCATATCGATAAAATCAATGACAAAAAGACCGCCTAGATCCCGGATCCTAAATTGTTTGGCAATTTCGTCAGCAGCTTCAAGGTTGGTATTCAGTGCGGTTTCTTCAATATCACTGCCTTTAGTTGATCGTGCGGAGTTGATGTCAACGGAAGTTAATGCTTCTGTGTAGTCAATGATGATTGAGCCACCGGAAGGCAGAGGTACTTCGCGTGAATAAGCCAGTTCGATTTGTGATTCTATTTGATAGCGGTTAAATAACGGTACGCTTTCATTGTATAGCTTGGCTTTAGGAAGAAAGGCCGGCATAACCTGTGTTAAAAAGGACTGAACAAGGTTAAATGACTCAGGATCATCAACGATTATTTCATCAATATCATTACGCAAGTGATCGCGCAGTGCCCGAATAATAACATTGCTTTCTTGAAAGATTAGAGCGGGTGCCTTTTTCTCCTGCGCCGTTGTTTCAATCGCATTAGCAAGTTTCACTAAATAGTCTAAATCCCATTGCAATTCTTCAGTGTTTTTTCCACAGCCCGCAGTGCGGACAATAACGCCCATATCTTCAGGAATAACGAGATCAGCCATTGCTTCACGGAGTTCATTGCGCGTATCCCCTTCAATACGACGCGAAATACCGCCCGCTTTCGGGTTGTTCGGCATAACGACGAGGTAGGTCCCTGCAAGACTCAAATAGGTGGTCAGTGCTGCGCCTTTATTACCACGCTCTTCCTTTTCTATCTGGACCACAATCTCCTGACCTTCTTTAAGTGTTTCCTTAATCTTAGATCGTGAGTTGCCACTGTATTTAGGTGCAATTTCCTTGAAGGGTAAAAAACCATGTTTGCCATCAGTATAGTTAACAAAAACGGCTTCTAAGCTGGGTTCTACACGAGTGATAATACCCTTATAGACGTTGGATTTTTTTTGTTCTTTTGATGGTATTTCAATATCGAAGTCATAAAGGCTTTGCCCGTCGACTAAAGCAACGCGCAATTCTTCTGATTGCGTAGCGTTGATAAGCATTCTTTTCATTATGTATGTCCTTGTTCATCCTGCTCCATTTAATTCATGTTCTAATGGTTAATTCACAACGTAGTTAACGTTGGTGGCTGGGGCTGTGTTTTTCTTTGTCAACTTTCATCGTTATAATGTCTGTAAACCTTAAAGGTTTCATCTCATTAGCTCTGTGCTAATGGGTTATGGAAAGTCTGTCGCTGCCGCTGAGTATTTGTAACTGAGCGGGTTGCAGCGCTTTAAAAACAACAAGACCCCTAAGCAGGACGCTTGTTTTCACTCATCTCGGGTAGAGTGATAAAACCCAAATTCTTTTATGTTGAGGCTATAACGTAGTCATGTGGAAGAGAGAGTTCAAGTGTTTAATTTTTTACCACATTGGTTAGCTTCTTGCCGGTTCGTTTTTTTAGTCGACAGGCTATAAGCTTGAAATCCGTTATAAATAAGCCCACGACAAGCCTTTTGAGCTTGAATTATTCGTAAACCTTGATCATTTACTCTCTAACACCCCAATATACCAATATAATAGTATTACAGCAATTTAAATCGTTGATTTGCTGTATTATTGTTAATTATTAACTACAGTGCGCATAGAACGTGTAATGATCGTTTATAGTGGTTTTGGGTGCAAATAGACTTTTTTTGGTTTTTTTAGATAAAAAATATAGATTTTTGAATAAATGGCAAACAATATTCTTGGTAGTACACAGAACGTTCAGTATGTAGAAATCGGTGAGAAACATGAGGGGCAGCGGGTTGATAATTTTTTAATTGCTGTCTTAAAGGGGGTTCCAAAAAGTCGGATTTACCGAATGCTTCGAAAGGGTGAAGTGCGGGTTAATAAAAAACGGTGTAAAGCGACAGTACGTCTCGCAATGAATGATTTAGTACGGATCCCCCCGGTGCGTATGGATATTCAAACAGACAAGGTGTTTGTTCCGCAGCGCTTGCGGCACAGTTTAGTCGATGATATTTTGTATGAAGACGCGAGTTTATTGGTTCTTAATAAACCGTCTGGGTTTCCTGTGCATGGTGGCAGTGGCGTTCGGTCTGGAATAATTGAGGGTTTACGCGAAATTCGTCCGGATCACCGTTTTTTGGAGTTGGTGCATCGACTGGATAAGGATACATCAGGGTGTTTGATTGTTGCTAAAAAACGCAGCGCACTGCGAAAATTGCACGAATATTTTCGGGGTGATGGTGTTTCCAAAACGTATTTAGCGTTATTGGTGGGAGTCTGGCCACAACAAAAACAGTGGGTTGACGTGCCGTTATTGAAAAATATCAGCAAGGGCGGCGAGCGTATGGTTGTTGTCAGTCCTCAAGGTAAG
>MPSY01000180.1 GCA_001901525.1 Methylococcales bacterium OPU3_GD_OMZ
GTAATTTTGATTGTGCTATTCGCGTCACGGATATGCCAGAGCCTAGTTTAGTGGCCAGAAAAATAACGGAGACGCCGTTATGTCTATTTGCAGCGCCGGATTATTTGAGCCGTCAGGGCAGACCGCAAACGATTGATGATTTAAAGCAGCATCAATGTTTGCATTATCTGAATACGCCGCATGGTGATTATTGGGTTTTTAATCAGGGCAAGCGGGCAAGAAAAATACGTTTAGAGTGGTGTTTTGGTTGTAATAACAGTCGTGCGTTGGGTGAGGCGGCAACATTAGGGTTGGGTATTGTTCAGGCGCCTGAATTGTTTTTACGTCATCTGATTGAATCAGGAGCGGTTGAGGAAATTTTACCGGCCATGCGACCCGATTCTATCCCTGTTTACGCAAATTACCTGCAACGTAAGTTTATCCCGAGTAAGTTATCGACCTTTGTTAATTTTTTGGTTGAATATTTTCAATCAACGCCGCAACGTGCGGGCTAGATAAGGTCTTTAAAAATGCGGTGAGTTGGTTGATTTCGTCTTTGCTTAAGTGTAGGGGTTGAATAAGGGGCGAGAGTTGGGGGTTGGCTATTCCGCCGTTATTGTAAAAATGAATGACCTGTTCTAACGAGTTGACTCTGCCGTTATGCATATAGGGTTTTGTCAGTGCGATATTTCTAAGTGTGGGGGTTTTGTAACGCCCGCGATCGGTGGGGTTGCCGGTGATTTCAAAACGCCCAAGGTCGCGTTTTTTTAAGTCCAGTACGTTGGTTTTATGGCCACGAGTACCTATGCCGGTATTATGAAAGTGTTGGTCGGTTAGAAGGGCTGTTTCCTGATTAAGGGTGTGGCAACGAATACAGTTCGCCTTACCGGAAAAGAGGCTAAAGCCTTTCTTAGCCATTTGATTAATTGCCTTTTCTTGATGGCCGTAATACCAGCGGTCAAAAGGGGAGTCGGCAGCTATTAATGTTCTTTCAAAGCTGGCAATAGCCTGACCAAGCGTTGTTTTTGAAGGCGGCGCTTTAAAGGCGTCATTAAAGGCTTGTCGGTACTGAGGAATCTGATTGATTTTAGCAATAACAGCATCTGGGCTGGGGTTAGCCATCTCGCGGTGATTTAACAGCGGACCCCAGGCTTGTTCTTCGAGTGTTTTGGCGCGGCCATCATGAAACAGTGGGGTTAAGTAGCCGACATTAAGTAAGGTCGGGGCGTTGCGTCTTCCTTTGCGGCGTTGGTAGCCCACGGGTATGGTTATGAAATTATTGCTAAACCCCTGATCAGGAATATGACACATGGCACAAGACAGTGTGTTGTCGGCAGATAGGCGACGGTCAAAAAAAAGCATCTGACCCAGCGCTATTTTTTCAGTCGTGAGTGGATTGTTATCCGGAATGGTAAGTTGGGGGAGTCCGAGCTGAGGCTCGATGACAACAGGCTGGCCGTTTGCCGGCAAGGGTGTTGTCGAAAGTAGTAATCCAAATAGCCAGAGAGCAATCATATGCCGGTGGTCCCGATGCGGTTGGGACTTCTATTTTAAGCAAGAATGAAGGGGCTGTGTAGCAAAAGATACGAATAAGTAGCACCACGCGTGTGCGCTATTGAGGCGCGCGCACCCTAATGGTGCGTGCGGTTATTTTTGCTGCACGGATAGGGTGGCTTGGATGATCACGTTGATCTACCATACGACTGACCGTTGTGTGCTAATTGTTTGTTTTAGTGAAGGTTAGATCTTCATAATAGTTGCGGCGATAAAGCATTATTATAGTTTTGGCATGCATTATGCATTGACTCTGAAAAGATTGTCTTAAATTAGCGGGGTTTGAATGCGTGTTAAAAAAACACTAGTGGTGATTGGTAATGGCATGGTGGGTCAGAATTTTCTTGAAACACTGGTCGCCAGTTCGG
>MPSY01000043.1 GCA_001901525.1 Methylococcales bacterium OPU3_GD_OMZ
GCTTGCTTGGGATGGGATGCCCAAAACAAGCTTTCGCAAAAATAGTGGCGCGCTTGGCGAAGTGTCAGAGAGGAGCTGGAATGACATCCGTAACACTCCAATGGAATGGTCCACCTCACTTTCTAAACGACCTCAAAAGGTCATAGGGTATTAAATTCATCTTGACTCTGTACTAAAGAACAGAGTTTATACTCTAAATTGAGCTAAATTCATATTTTTTGAAGTTTGCTATAAATGTACTACTGAAATGTTAGTGACAGGCATTAACGAGATTGATTTAGGAGAACCATGATGACAACTGAACACGAAACTCCAGATAGAAACCCATCTTGGCTCGGATTAGGTGCCGCTTTGGCCGCCATTGGCGCATCGGTTTGTTGCGTTGGCCCTTTTTTGCTTTTATCTTTGGGGGTTGGTGGGGCATGGATAAGCACATTAACGTCACTGTCACCGGTCCGGCCTGTTTTTCTGATATTAACCTTAGTTTTTATTGGTTTGGGGTATCGTAAACTCTATTTAAAACCGGGTAGCTGTAAAGAGGATGAAGTCTGCGTATTACCCGAAGTAGAACAAAAACATCGGACAATATTCTGGGTAGTTTCAGTGTTTATTTTACTGCTCTTGGCATTTCCTTGGTATGCCCCTTTTTTTATGGAATAAGGAGAATTGTAATGACTTTTAAAACTTTATTTTTGGCGTTAAGTTTATTTGCAGGGTTTTTTTTAGTGCAGACCGTTCAAGCTGAACCAGTGGTTCAGGTGCAAAACAGTAGTCAGTCTGTGACGCTCGACATGCAAAATATGACCTGCCCTATGTGTAAATTTACCATTAAAAAGGCTTTGCAGGCTGTCGATGGTGTGCAGGTGGTTAATGTTAATTCTGATACAGAAACAGCTACCGTCACGTTTGATCCACAAAAAGCTAATAGCAAAGTATTGATCAAAGCTACCACCCATGCAGGCTACCCGGCAACCGTTAGCCAGTCAAAATAACGCAGGGAATTGTATGTGGACTAAAGAACTGAAAATAGATGGGATGACCTGTCCAAGCTGTGCAGGGGGTATCGAGAAAAAATTAAATGCACTTGAAGGTGTTGATATTAAAGTCTCATATTCTGAAGGCATTGGTAACTTGACGGTCAAAGGTAAAATCGGTTTAAAATCTCTGATAAAGCAGATTGAAGGTAAAGGTTATAACGTAACGGAATTTGATCGGCAACCAGCCGTTACTGATAACAAAAGGAAATCTACTGTCCAAAACGGTCAGGAACTGCATGTCGCCATTATTGGCTCAGGCTCAGGTGCATTTGCCTGCGCGCTCAGAGCGGTGGAAAACGGTGCTAAAGTCACCTTGGTGGAAAGTAAACCTATCATTGGTGGAACCTGCGTTAATATTGGTTGCGTACC
Source organism: Methylococcales bacterium OPU3_GD_OMZ (assembly GCA_001901525.1). Lineage (GTDB taxonomy): Bacteria > Pseudomonadota > Gammaproteobacteria > Methylococcales > Methylomonadaceae > OPU3-GD-OMZ. Next base: position 1,407 of record MPSY01000043.1, read on the forward strand.
TTCCAAAATCATGATCCGTGCGGCGCATATCGCCCATTTGCAAAAAGATCATCCATTTGTCGGCATTAAAAAACAAAAACCTGTTATTAACCGCAAACAAATACTTATCCAACAGCAAGCCCGGGTTGATGAACTCAGAGGGGCTAAATATGAAAATATTTTAGATTCAAATCCAAATATTACCTTAGTGAGAGGGTTTGCTCGGTTTAAAAACACGAATACGCTTATTGTGGATCAGGAGCATGGCGATTTTATTGAAATTACTGCCGACCGATTTCTCGTTGCTACCGGTGCATCGTCCAGAATTCCGCCGATTCCAGGGTTGGCCGGTACGCCTTACTGGACATCAACAGAAGCCTTGGAGTCAGAAAAGCTACCCGACCATTTAATAGTGATCGGTTCTTCTATCGTAGCACTGGAATTGGCGCAGGCGTATTTGAGATTGGGTTCCAAAGTTACTCTGTTGGCTCGAAGTTCCTTATTATTTAGAGAAGACCCTGATATTGGCGCAGAACTGCACAAAATTCTGGAAACGGAAGGTATGACTATTCTAACCCATACTCAGGCAGAAGCCGTGAGCTATAAAAAAGGCCTGTTTTCCTCGGGAAAATTCACGATTAAAACCACCAAAGGACAATCACTTAGAGGGGATCATTTATTGATCGCCACTGGACGCCCGCCAAACACAGAGGGTTTGGCATTGGATCAGGCCGGTGTCGAAATCAGTCAAAACGGTGCTGTCCTCGTTGATGACCACATGCGCACTAACGTCGAACATATTTATGCCGCGGGTGACTGTACCAATCAACCCCAGTTTGTTTATGTTGCCGCAGCTGCTGGAACCCGTGCTGCCACTAATATGACCGGCGGTAATGCCGCCATTGATTTATCGACGATGCCGACTGTCATGTTCACAGAGCCACAAATGGCCACCGTAGGGATGAGTGTAGCCGAAGCGCATCGTAACAAGATAGAAACCGATAGCCGCCTATTGTCATTAGAACATGTTCCCCGGTCACTCGCTAACTTTGAAACTCGAGGCTTTGTCAAACTAGTCATGGAAGAGGGGAGTCGCCGTTTGATCGGTGCTCAAATATTGGCTCCTGAATCGGGTGAGATGATCCAAACAGTAGTATTAGCTATTCACAACCAAATGACCATAGAAGAGCTGGCAGGGCAATTATTCCCTTATTTAACCATGGTGGAAGCCATTAAACTTTGCGCTCAAACCTTTAGCAAAGATGTAAAAGCACTTTCCTGTTGTGCGGGCTAATGAAGAATGGCGGTCATTAACGATGAAAAGTGACTAGTATGGGTTGAGCAAATGGATCTTGTTCGTCGTTAAACCTTTTTAGACTATTTGGTCTATGGGGTTCTGTGGCACCTTCCTGCGCCTTCATGGCTAGCACTATTGGCAGGAGACATGCGCTCATATACGGCGAGTTTATTTTAAACCTCTTAATAGGGGTTGGCTGGAATAGTGAGGGATTCAAAATGCTTAATTTAGTTGGTTCTATCTTACCTTTTACCACCCTTCTAGTTGGGCCAATTATTACAATGAGCGTATGACTTTTCCCATTTCCGGAAAGGCGATCAGGTAATTGAAATTACGAAACGTATTAGCCGTCCATATCTGTTCAACAATCATGTTAAGCTTCCGTTTGCCTAGGGAGTGTTCTGGGCTGATGAATCTAATTACTACTATAATAATTATTATGCTAGAAATAAAAGTGCTGAAAGAAATTAACTCGATCAAGTTGTTCATTTAAAAAAATCTTTTCGGCACTTATTTATAATGTTGGTTATCTCGTATTAAAACGTATAATCACTTTATTGGACCCGTTGCAACTACAATTGCCATTTGTAAAAATAGTTTAATTTTATTTTTATGTTTATTAGTTTAAGCCCGTTAAAAGTCAGGTAATTTTGAAATTTTCTAACAGTTACATTCATCTCGGTGATGCATTTTATCAACGTGTCTTACCAACATCTGTTCCTAAACCTGAGTTATTATTTTGGAATGACAAGCTTGCTGAAAATCTTCAAATAAACGAATCTTTACAAAATAACGCGGTTCTGAAAGCACAATTTTTTTCAGGCAATCAATTGCCTGCAGGTGCTGAATCGATCGCGCTGGCCTATTGTGGGCATCAATTTGGTCATCTTAGCCCACAGCTTGGCGATGGCCGCGCGCATTTAATTGGCGAAGTGTTGGATCAAAAAAATCATCGGTTTGATATTCAACTCAAGGGTTCTGGACCTACGGCATTTTCAAGACAAGGTGATGGTCGTTGTGCCTTGGGCCCTGCGATTCGTGAATACATTATGAGTGAAGCAATGTATTTTTTGGCTGTGCCTACGTCACGCTGTTTAGCTGTCGTGACTACGGGCGAGCCGGTGTCCCGAGAAACCTTAAAGCCGGGTGCTGTGGTTACCCGAGTAGCTTCAAGCCATATCCGTGTAGGAACATTTCAGTACTTCGCGATCAGAAATGACATCGCGTCATTAACAGCACTCCTCGATTATGCAATAAACCGTCATTATCCTGAGATAAATATCGCCCCTGAAAACAAGGCCGTTCAGTTTCTTGAAGTGGTGATAGCCAAACAAATCGCATTGGTTGTTGAATGGATGCGGGTTGGCTTTATTCACGGGGTGATGAATACTGACAATGTTGCTATCTCGGGGGAAACTATCGACTTTGGCCCCTGTGCAATGATAGGTATTTACGACCCCCATACGGTTTATAGCTCTATCGATACAAAAGGACGATACGCTTTTGGTAATCAGCCTAATATTACCTTATGGAATATGACTCGACTTGCAGAATGTTTGTTACCTCTAATAAGTAATGACGAAAAAGCTGCTATAGCCATCGTTGAGCCTTTGCTAATGCAATTTAGCCAGCAATTTGAACATGCTTATTTCAAGATGTTAGCCAATAAATTAGGCTTAACGGAAATAGCACCCAGTGATCAAATATTTATCGCAGAGTTATTAGAAATAATGAAAAACAAACGGTTGGACTATACCCAATTGTTTACGGATCTAACTCAATCATTGGATGATGACAACCTCGCTCATAAATTAAAAGATAAATTAGGCGATTGGTATGACAGGTGGAAAGTATATTCAGGTGATTCACAAGAAAATATCAACATTGCCAAAGCATTAATGCAAACCAATAATCCTATTGTTATTCCAAGAAATCATCATGTAGAAAAGGTTTTAAAAGCGTGCGAAGAAACGGGTAATACGCAGGCGGCAGATGATTTTCTTACGGTATTACGTTCGCCGTACAATGAAATAGCTAATACCATTCATTATCAAGACGTTCCCATGGATGACGATAGGAATTACTGTACTTTCTGTGGAACTTGATCTTGGCAGTGCAGTTGTATAACAAAGAGATAGTCTGTGAACGTTAGGATCTCATGGAAATTTAATAATGAATGGTCCTGAGGGGGGTAACGGTCAGGGTGCTGTATGAAAATCTCCAAATTAGACGTTGTGAGCTAGGTTTAGTGGGTTGAAAGTTCGGTCTTTAGTCGTACCTTGTAAATCTATGTCTACCCCTGTGATAGACACTATGGGGTAATGGTTTTTTATTATGTTTTACCAAACCCGCCGCCGCCTGGCGTCGTTATCACAAAGACATCGCCTTTTTCCATGTCGGCTTGGTCGGAGCTAGATAACTGTTCTATCTGGCCGTTAATGCGTTCGATAAAATTATCCCCGCATTGTCCGGGTTTGCCGCCCTCAAGCCCAAAAGGTGTCGTTTTGCGCTGACCGGATATAATGCTGGCTGTCATGGGTTGTAGGAATTGTAGGCGGCGCTGGGCACCGTTACCGCCCCTGTGTTTACCCGTGCCGCCAGAGCCTTTACAAATGCAGAAGGATTCAAGTAATACGGGGAAACGTTGTTCAAGGACCTCAGGATCGGTCAGGCGAGAATTGGTCATGTGGGAATGAATGGCATCACAACCGTTATAGTTAGCGCTGGCACCGGTACCGCCACATAAGGTTTCATAATATTGATGTTCATTATCGCCAAAGGTAAAGTTGTTGCAGGTGCCTTGTGAACCGGCTTGGATACCCAGAGCGCCGAACAGGGTGTCGACAATGATCTGCGAGGTTTCAACATTGCCGGCAACGACAGCGGCGGGATAGTTGGGTTTAAGTATGGAATTGTCAGGTATAGTTATTTTCAGGGGTTTTAGAAAGCCATGATTGAGTGGGATATCTTCATTGATCAGGCAGCGAAACACATACAAGACCGCGGCCTTACATACCGAGGCCGGGGCGTTGAGGTTGCCAGGGTGAATAGCGCTGCTACCGGTGAAATCGACATGGGCTTCTGTTTGATCATGGGGGTGTGTTCCTTTGCTTATTTGGATAGTAACCTCGATGTGGCTGCCATCATCCATGGTGTAGCGATAGTGGCCACCATTTATATTGTTTAACAGTTGAGCAACAGCCCGAGCGGCATAATCTTGTACGTGTTGCATATAGGCCTGAACAACAGTAAGTCCATAATGGTTACAGACCTGTTCAAGTTCACGGGCACCGCGGTTGCAGGCGGCAATTTGAGCCTTAAAATCAGCGATGTTCTGATCGATGTTACGAGCAGGCCACGGCTGTTTATTGAGTAATGTGCGTATTGCGCCTTCATTAAATTGACCGTCACTGACAATTTTAAGATTGTCGATAACGATACCTTCTTCATCAATATGTTGGCTATGGGCAGGCATAGAGCCGGGGCTAATGCCACCGATGTCAGCATGATGCCCACGGGCGGCAATATAAGCAATTAATTGTTGTGCCTTAAAGACTGGGCGGATGGCGGTGACATCGGGTAGGTGAGTGCCACCGTTATAAGGGTTGTTAGACAGGTAGACGTCACCGGGTTGGATGGTCGCACCATGATCATTAATTACAGCTACGATGGTATCGCTCATTGAGCCAATGTGGACGGGGATATGTGGCGCATTAGCGATGAGTTGGCCACGGCTATCGAATAAGGCGCAGGAGAAATCCAATCGCTCTTTGATGTTCACGGAACGGGCAGTGTTTTGTAATATCAATCCCATTTGCTCGGCTACCGACATGAACAAATTGTTAAAGACTTCCAGTAATACTGGGCTGGCGGCAGCGTTATCATCACTGATGACAGGGGCGATTTGTTGTGCTTCACGGCTGAGTAGTAGTTCACCACCGACCAGGCATTCTGCCTGCCAGTCTACTTCAACAACGATGGTATTATTAGGTTCGATGATAATGGCAGGGCCATTGATGTGACTACCAGAACCCAGTTCGTTTCGATCATAGATCGGTGTCGACAGCGTCTTTCCCGACATGGTGGTATTGACATGTTCCAGTACTGGAATAGTTTTGTGTGTACGCTTATTTTGAACTGGTTTGGCTGCATGGGTTGATTTCTTCGTGGTGTCGATCATCAGTTCAACGTGCATTTCTACCTGAACGGCAGCAATGATCAACAGGGTTGTGTTATTGACAAAACCAAACTGTCGTTGATGGGCTTGTTTAAATTGTGTGTGTAAATCCTGTTCAGATGAAAAATTAATCAGTAGTTGGGTGTCAGCATCCTGATAGTGAATAAAACAGCGACGTTGACTGTTGCAACTGTCCTTACCGAAGCCTTGTTCTTGTAATTCATCGCTGGCCTGGGTCTCTAGTTTTTTATATTGTTGCTCCAAGTGGCCCATCAGGTCGGTTGATAACGGTTGTCCGATAGCGGCTTCACGGATAATGCGAGGTTGTGCCAGACCTATGCCCAGAGCCGACAAGACCCCAGCAAGGGGATGGATCAATATTCGTGACATGCCTAAGGCATCGGCTACCAGACAAGCATGTTGGCCGCCGGCACCGCCAAACGAACACAGGGTATAGTCGCTAACATTATAGCCACGTTGTACCGAAACTTTTTTTATAGCATTGGCCATATTGTCGATAGCAATATCGAGAAAGCCTGCGGCAACCTCGGTGACTGATCGCTGAGTTTGGGTGGCCGCATTGATGGTGCGGGTCAGTGCGGTGAATTTATGGTGAACGGCATCCGTATCGAGAGGTTGGTCGCCAGCAAGGCCAAAGAGTTGTGGAAACCAATTGGCTTGTAGTTTACCGAGCATGACATTGCAATCGGTGACCGTGAGAGGCCCATCATTACGATAACAGGTAGGACCGGGATTAGCCCCAGCCGAATCAGGTCCGACCCGATAACGTTCGCCATCAAAATGCAGGATGGAACCACCGCCGGCGGCAACAGTATGAATGCGCATTAGGGGTACGCGTAGACGGGCGCCCGCAATCTCGGTTTCAACGTCGCGTTCGTATTCGCCGGCATAATGGCTCACATCGGTTGAAGTGCCGCCCATGTCAAAACCGATGATTTTTTTGAATCCGGCTGCTGCTGAAATATGAGCCATACCGATAATACCTCCTGCTGGGCCGGAAAGGATGGCATCCTTGCCATGGAAATGGCTGGAGTCAGTCAAACCACCACTGGATTGCATGAACATGAGTGATGTATTGCCTAGTTTACGGCGAACACCTTCAACATAGTGGTGTAACAACGGTGATAGGTAGGCATCAATGACAGAGGTATCGGCACGACTGATTAGCTTGATTAACGGGCTGATAGCATGGCTACAGGAAATTTGCTTAAAACCTATTTGTTGTGCGTGGGCGGCAATCTGTTGTTCGTGTTGTGGAAATTGATAACCGTGCATACAGGCGATGGCAAGAGAACGGATACCCAGTTGATACAGTGATTGCAGATGTTGTTTAAGTTCGTCAGTATCCAGTGCTGTTATCAGTTCACCATTGGCGTTGATACGCTCATCGATCTCGATGACCTGTTCATAAAGCATGGCTTGACGCTGGATATGTAGGGCGAAGATATCAGGGCGGTTCTGGTAGCCGATTTTCAAGGCATCGCCGAAGCCACGGGTAATGAGTAGGGCAGTACGGGCACCACGGCGTTCAAGTAGGGCGTTGGTAGCGACTGTGGTACCCATCTTGACCCCATTTAAAAGTTGTTCGGGTAATTGGCGGGTGATTGGGATGTTTAGGGCATCATGAATGGCCTGAATGGCGGCATCTTCATAGTGTTGCGGGTTTTCAGACAGCAATTTATAGCTGCTGAGCTCCCCATCTGGATTTTTGGCGATGACATCGGTAAATGTACCACCGCGATCAATCCAAAACTCCCATCCATCACTATTTTTGCCTTTAGAATCAATCACTTAGGTTTTTACAAAGTATTTACACAAGACATTTATTTTTTATCGGTTTGAGTTGGGTTTCTGTAAGTGGTTGATTTTATTGTAAATAATATTTTCACGAATTTAGAGTTTTTACAAAGTATTTACAAATCATATTTACATAATATTTACATATGTAAAAACACTACTTTATTTTATATGTCTGTTCTAATCTTTTCTACTTTCTGCAACACTCTTCTAATTACAGTCGCATACCATTTACTTTAATTACTATGAGTAAATCCAGTGATATTTCACAGAAGAAAGAATTGATTGAGCAATTAAAACTTGATTTCATTAAGTTTGATAAATTTAGAATTTGGGAAAGTTGAGATGATGGAAAAAGAGAAATGCAGAAGTATGTTTGATGCATTTCACACCGAACATAAGAACCCAATTAGACATCTGTCTGGTTGGGTTTTTTATTATGGAGGTTTTCTCAAGAGTAGGACAATAATGCTAAACTCAGACTAAGATTGTTTTATTTTCACAGTATATGGATTGAAATATGAACGGAACAGAAAAAATCACTCTTCAACAACTTGAATCATTCCTCTGGGAAACAGCAGACATCCTTCGTGGGAATATGGATGCATCTGAATTCAAGGACTACATCTTCGGAATGATGTTTCTTAAACGACTCTCTGACTCATTTGATGAGGAAGAAGAGAAAGTCATTCAACATTATCTCTCTAAAGGTAAAACACAAGCACAGGCAGAAGACCTTGCAACAGATGAAGATGAATACGATAAAACTTTCTTTGTTCCAGAAAGAGCACGATGGAGAAACATTAAGGACTTAAAACATGACATCGGTGCAGGACTGAATAAAGCAACAGAAGTCATTGAGGAACATAACTCTTCATTAGAGGGTGTGTTGGTTTCTATTGATTTCAATATTAAGAATAAACTCTCAGATAAGAAGTTACGGGACTTACTTTCTCACTTTTCTAAACATAGACTCAGAAACGAAGATTTTGAGAGTCCTGACTTGTTAGGTAGTGCTTATGAGTATCTGATTAAGATGTTTGCAGACTCAGCAGGTAAGAAAGGGGGTGAGTTCTATACACCCAGTGAAGTTGTTCTGTTATTAGTTTCTTTACTTAAACCTCACGCAGGAATGAAAGTCTATGACCCAACAGCAGGGTCTGGAGGTATGTTAGTCACGACAAGAAACTATCTTGCAAGTCATAAAGAGAACCCATCTAATCTGTCACTGTTTGGTCAAGAGATGAACTTGAACACATGGGCAATCAGTAAAATGAATATGTTTCTGCATGGAGTGTTCTCAGCAGATATTCGTAAAGGAGATACTCTCAGAGACCCTCAACACACTCAGCAAGGTGAGTTGATGACTTTTGACAGAGTGATTGCTAATCCACCTTTTTCATTAAAGAAATGGGGTAAGGATGAAGCAGATAATGATGCGTTTGGACGATTCCCTTATGGCACACCCCCTAAAGACGCAGGTGACTTAGCATTCATTCAACACATGATTGCATCAGTTAATGCAGAAGGCATGATGGGTGTTGTTGTTCCTCACGGTGTTCTGTTTCGGGGTTCAAGTGAGAAAGAGATTCGTAAAGGGATTTTAGAAGATGATTTACTGGAAGCAGTGATTGGTCTTCCGTCATCATTGTTCTATGGCACAGGTATTCCTGCGGCATTGTTAATCATCAATAAGAACAAGGCAGAAGAGAGAAAGAACAAGGTTATCTTTATTAACTCTGAGTTGGAGTATGAGGAAGGTAAGAATCAGAACAAGTTAAGAGATTCTGATATTGAAAAGATACTGAATACTTTTGATAACTATGAAGACATTAAACGATACTCAAAAGTAGTGGGCATAGAAGAGATTCGTGAGAATGACCATAACCTGAATATTCGTAGATATGCAGATACATCACCACCACCTGAGAACTTTGATGTGAAGGCAATACTGGGTGGTGGTATTCCCGTATCTGAGGTGGAAGATGAATACATTCAAGAGACTTTACAGGGAATGGATGTGAGTTGTGTCTTTGATAGAAAAGATGATGACTACTATGAGTTCAAGAGTGAGATTGAAACGAAGGAACAGATACGGGAATTCTTAGGGACTGAAGAGCAGGCAGTGATTAGTCAGTTTGAAAGATGGTGGGATAAGTATCGTGTGTCACTGCATGAGTTAGATGCAGAAGTTAAGAAGTCAGAAGATGTGATGTGGGGTTACCTGAAGGAATTAGGGTATGAGTAATTTCCCTGCGTCTTACTGGGAAGGGCAGGTTTCCCTTGATTCACTGATACGAAGTGATGCAATTGAACTTGGTCGTGGGAATGTAATATCCAAAAAAGACATCCGATCAAACCCTGGTTTGTTTCCCATCTACTCATCATCAGCAAAGAAGAATGGGAAGATGGGTGAATATGGTGAATATATGTTTGATGAAGAACTTATCTCTTGGTCAGTGGATGGTGGAGGAAATTTCTTTCATAGGCAGAAACACAAGTTCTCAGTTACGAATGTATCAGGTTATATGAGGAAGCATAGTGATCAGATAGATTATAAATTCCTGTTCTTTATATTGGATTTTCAACACGAATTTATCTCTTTTGATTATCAAACAAAGGCACACCCAAGTGTTATCCGTGATATCTACTGGATTCCAGTTATCCCCCTCCCAGAACAACAAAAGATAGCATCCATTCTCACCTCAGTGGATGAAGTGATAGAGAAGACTCAGTCACAAATCAACAAACTCCAAGACCTGAAGAAAGGGACGATGAATGAGTTGCTGACGAAAGGCATAGGTCATACAGAGTTCAAGGATAGTCCTGTTGGGAAGATTCCTGTTGGGTGGGATTTTGTTTATATTTCAGATGTTGCAAAAATTGGAACTGGTAACAAGGACACAAAAGATAAAGAGGATAATGGGATATATCCTTTTTTTGTGCGTTCTCAAACAGTGGAAAGAATCAATAGTTATTCTTACGACGGTGAAACAATTCTGACAGCAGGAGATGGTGTAGGGACAGGTAAGGTTTTCCACTACATCAACGGAAAGTTTGATTTCCACCAGAGGGTGTATAAGTTAAGTGACTTCTCAAGCAAGATAAGTGGAAGGTTTTTATTTGAATATTTCAGACTTAACTTTATCAGTCAGGTAAATAAATATTCTGCAAAAGGTTCTGTTGATTCAGTCCGAATGGAAATGATTTCAAAAATGTGGATACCTTTGCCCACATTGGAAGAACAGTTGAAAATTGCAAAAAGTCTTTTATCAATTGAAACAACAATTGAAGAGAAACAACGCAAACTTGAACAGACTCAATCTCTCAAGAAGTCATTGATGCAAGACCTTCTGACAGGGAAAGTTAGGGTTACGGTGAACTAATGGCATCTGACGAATACGATAAAGTAGAACTTCCTGCATTAACGCAACTTCAATCTCTGGGTTGGGATTATATTGAAGGGGCACAACTATCACCTGATGAATCTGAAGAGAGAACTTATTTAACCGATGTTGTTCTGGAGTCTCGGTTAAAAGATGCAATCAAAAGAATTAACCCATGGATAAATGAAACGAACCTGAATCAAGTGGTTCGTCCTTTCATTAAGATTCAAGAATCAACTTTATTAGAAGCAAACAAATGGGTATGGGAAAGTCTGACACAATACCTTTCAGTAGAACAAGACTTAGGTAAAGGTAAGAAGGGTCAAACCGTTAAAGTTATTGATTTTGATAACCCTGAGAATAATGAATTTCTATGCACCAATCAGTTCAAGATTTCAGGTGTTAATCAGAACATTATTCCTGACATACTTCTGTTTGTGAATGGTCTTCCTTTAGTGGTCATAGAGTGTAAATCACCTTACATCACTAACCCGATGGAATCGGGTATTGACCAGTTAATGCGATATGCTAATCGTAGAGCACCTCATGATGACGAAGGTGCAGAGAAACTATTCAGATATAACCAGATGATGATTTCAACTTATAGGGATAGTGCAAGAGTAGGCACTATTAGTTCAAGAATGGAACACTATCTGGAATGGAAAGACCCTTACCCATTAACACCGAAAGATATTTCAGAGAAACCCAATTCACAAGAAGTATTGATTGCAGGTATTTTAAGTAAACAGAATTTACTAGACATCATTAGGAACTTTACTGTCTTTGAACCTGTTGATGGTAAGACGATTAAGAAGATTGCACGGTATCAACAATTTCGTGCCGTTCATAAAACGATAGAACGCATTAAGACAGGAACCACCAAGAAAGAACGAGGGGGTGTCATCTGGCATACTCAAGGTTCAGGTAAATCTTTAACGATGGTGTTTCTGACGATTAAGATGCGTCGTGATGAAGAACTCAAACAGTATAAGTTGGTATTCATTACCGATAGAACGCAACTGGATGGGCAACTGACATCAACTTTTCAGAATGCACAAAATGAAACTGTCTATAACGCATCGTCAGTGGCAGACCTGAAAGAGTTATTGAAGAAAGACTCCTCTGATGTCATCACAGCAATGGTGCATAAGTTTCAGGAAAGTGAGGGTGAACTTGAGTTTCCTGTTCTGAACACATCAGACAAAATACTCATCATGGCAGATGAAGCACACAGGACTCAATATGGAAGTCTTGGTGTTGCAATTAACATTGCACTCCCTAATGCTCCTAAGATTGCCTTTACTGGAACTCCACTGATTAGAACGGATAAGACTCGTGAAGAGTTTGGTTCATACATTGACACTTATACCATTGACCAAGCAGTTAAAGACGGTGCAACGATTCAAATCCTTTATGAGGGACGAGAAGCAAAAGTTAATGTAACAGGGGATTCATTAGATAGTCTGTTTGATGAATATTTTAAGGATAAGACTGATGAAGAACTTGAAGCAATCAAGAGAAAGTTCGGCACACGAGCAGCAGTTCTACAAGCACCACAACGCATTAAACGAGTCTGTATAGATATCCTTAAACACTATCGTGAACACATTCAACCGAATGGTTTCAAAGCAATGATAGTGACGCAATCCAGACTGGCAGCAATCACTTTTAAGAAAGAGTTAGAAGAACTTGATGCACCCGAGTCGGCAGTTATTATTTCAGGTGACCACAATGATAAGAAGGAGTTCTTAGAATACACCGATGGAAAAAAACAAGAACAACAAATCAAAGACTTCAAGAAACCATTAGGAAATGGTGATGGTCAATCTAACTTATCAATACTCATCGTTAAGGATATGTTGCTGACTGGATTTGATGCTCCTATTTGTCAGGTGATGTATCTTGATAGAAAGTTAATGGACCACAGTTTACTTCAGGCAATAGCACGAGTTAACAGAACGAATAAGAATAAGTTTCGTGGTTATATCGTAGATTATTATGGATTGAGTGATTATCTCTCTGAAGCATTGGATATGTTTTCTAAGAGTGACATTGAAGGTGCGTTAAAAGACCTTAAAGATGAAATCCCTAAATTAAAAGCAACCCATACCCGAGTGATGCAACACTTCATTGGTATGGATATAGGTGACGAAGATGAATGTATTTTATCTTTGGAAGATGAAACTAAAAGACAACAGTTTCAAATAGATTTTGCTAAGTTTGCAAAACAGATGGATATCATTCTTCCTGATGTTTCTGCGGCACCTTATATTTCTGATTTGAACAAGTTAGGTAAGATTGCTCATGGTGCAAGGAACCTTTATAGAGATGAGGGATTAAATATTGCAGGGGCAGGAGAAAAGGTTAAGAAACTCATCAATCAACATATCTATTCAACGGGTGTTAACCCTAAGATTGCACCGATTGATTTATTGGCAGCAGACTATAAAGAAAAACTGAATGAACATAAATCTGACCAAGCAAAAGCATCAGAAATAGAACATGCAATTAACCATCACATCAAAGTTAATATTGATGAAGACCCTGAGTATTACAAGAAACTGTCTGAACGATTGAAAGACATTATTGCTGAATGTGAAGACAAATGGGACTTGTTAGTTCAGATGTTATTGGAGATGAGAGA
>MPSY01000181.1 GCA_001901525.1 Methylococcales bacterium OPU3_GD_OMZ
ACTGTCTTATCATCCCTTTTGTTTTGGGGTGGAGTTGTAGCAGCCTATAATAACTATTAGACGTCAATTACTTTGTCCGGTACGCGTCAATTAACTTGGCCGGTTGATAGGGTTTATTTTTCGTTAGTTGCTAGCCTGCTTTTTCCTCCTTTCCATCGAAACTTTTTTCCGGTAACTTTCACCTTTGATCTCTAGGATTGTGGCGTGGTGTACCAACCGATCGATAGCGGCGACGGTCATCATGTTGTCATCAAAGATTTGATCCCAAGCGCTAAACGGCTGATTGGAAGTAATGATTAAACTGCCAGTCTCATAACGATGAGCAATCAACTCAAACAACACCTGAGTTTCCTGGCTACTCTTTTTAACATAGCCCATATCATCGATAATCAGTACCGCGTATTTATCCAGTCGAATCAGTGCATCGGCCAGGCTGAGGTCCTCTTTGGATTGCTGTAAGCTTTGTACAATGCGTGTTGCCGAAGTGAATTTAACACGTATACCCTGCTCAATCAGCGCATAGCCAATAGCACAAGCTAAATGCGTTTTACCCACACCGCTGGCGCCAAAGAGCAGGACATTCTCGGCTTGATTGACCCATTGGCGTTGCTGAACTAACGCCATTACCTGATTCTTGTTAATACCGGTGGTTACGGCAAAATCAAATTGACTGAGTTGCTTAGCAGGTGGCAGTTGCGCTTCACGTAAATACCGTTGTAACCGTTTCTGGTAACGTTCTAAAGCTTCCTGTTCACAGAGTTCAGCCAAGTAAGTTTGCGGCAACCACTGTTCATCCAGTGCTTTTTGTGCCAACGTTTCCCAGTGTCTGGCAATACTGCTGAGTTTAAGTTCTTTGAGTAATACCGGTAGCGATGCCACGTTAGCCACACTGTTGCTCCGGTGAGGGTGCGAATTCAAGGAGTTGGTCGTATCCATCTAGCCGGTGTTGTTGACTTGATATGATGGGAATCACCCTTGTCTCAGCACTAAACTGTTGCCGACATTTCAGTTCACTGGGAAGCCCGCCCTGATCAATCGCTTTCAGAACATAACGACCGAGTGCTGATTCGCACTGTTGTGTTGCCGCTAGGTGCAAAAGCCGAACGATATAGCGGCAGGCTTTGTGACAGGGCAGTCTCTTATCAACATAATGCCAGATGCGTTGGTAATCCGGTGACGGCAACAGGTCATCACGCAGTTGTGAGTACCTGAACGCTTGGGGTTTGCGTACCAAAGAATCAATCACATGGCGATAATTGACACACCGACCGCGTTGTTTTGAGGGGGCATAGACCCGAGGCAAGTCCAAGACCCACGCATGACCGTGAAATAACTTCAATTGTTGATCAAAAAGCTGAATATAAAGACGCTCCCCAATAAAGCGGGAGGGTACGGTATAGGTCACCCGTTTCAAATCAAACGTACTACTGCTGCTAATCAGCACGCGATGTTCGGCATAATCATGAGTCCGGCGTTTTGGTAAAGATTTAAGACAAGCACGCTCTTGTTGAAATCGGCTATGACAACGCTGATTGATTTTGCTCACAACACCAGCAATAAAACCCTGATAGTCTTCTAATGATGCAAACTCATGACTGCCACGAATCAGCACGGCTTGCCTAATACGCCGTTTCAAATGACCATGCGGGGATTCTATCGCGCCATTTTCATGGCTAACCCCCGGGTTATTACGCGTTGCTTTGAGCCCGTAATGCCGGCACAAGTCATGATAACGCACGGTCAATTGCTCTTTTTCAGCCAGGTTGTTAAATGCGGCACTCAGACTATCGGTTCGGTGTTCTTGCGGTACGCCGCCACTACGCCATAGAGCGTCTTGAAGTCCGGTTGATAGTGCCGTATAACTTTCGCCGCCACAGATGACCTTGACATAACAC
>MPSY01000044.1 GCA_001901525.1 Methylococcales bacterium OPU3_GD_OMZ
CAAAATAGCAATAACAGATTTACGACTCATCATTTGTCTCCAAATTCAAAAGGGTAGTAATCCAAGCTACAATTTCAAGTTACCTTACGAAATACCAAAAGAAAAATAAGATCAACGCCATGAAAAAAGAGCGAATGGCAAGCTTAACGAACTCAATCCCGCGCACCTTACCAAAAAACCGAAAGAGTCCTTAAAACACACAAGCACCTGTTACAGACTCAGCAAAAGACTATTAACTCAGCCTGACCCGACGGGAAAGGCCATCAACTGACCGTCTGGTTAAATTCATAGTCATCCGTCCACTCAATACCGGTGCTTTGTCTCAGTGGAGCGCATGCCGGCTAGCTGTTGGTGAAGCGATTGTTTGCAAATAGAGATCGCCATGATTCCTGTCAATAGACTCATCGCTTCAGCATAAAGCCATACTTATTTTGCAACAATCGACCCTTACACACCCAGAAAACTTAAAAACAGTTTATATTTTCAATCTATGGAGACGTGATAAACCGCAGTTCTTCATAGCTTTAGCGATTTCTTTGCCACATTATTTCTAAGATAAACCGGCCTAACCTTTTCTACGGGTTCTGCTCTTGCAAAGTCAGCAACAGCCAATTTTGCGACAACCCCTGCGCGCGGCAAATAATCATCATAAACAGCCAATACTTTCCCCTCTAACCGCTGCATTAACGGTTCTTTATAGACACTCCACCCCGAACCCACCCCAACGCCTTCAATATCTGGGCAACACACGTGTGCCGCATCAACGACAACCTCATCACCGATCAATTCAACACCGTGTTGATCATGACGATGATAAATGCCCCAATAAACCTCTCCTAAGCGCGCATCGATTGAGGACAACACCCAATCATAATGCGTAAAATCATCCAGTGCCTGTTGAGACATAGCGGCTAAAGTAGACACCGGTACAACCGGTAAGTCAGCACCAAACGCAATCCCTTGTATCACACCCGTTGCAATCCTTACCCCAGTAAATGCGCCCGGCCCCGCACCAAAAGCCAACCCATCTAATTGAGTTGGGTGTAATTGCGCATCAGCCATCAATCGGTCAATCATCGGTAAGATCAAACGACTGTGCTGACGCGGTTGCACAACAAACTCCTCAACAACCTCACCATCAATACTCAGGGCCGCTGAACACGCCTCTGTTGCCGTTTCAACAGCCAATAACTTCATAATGAATCATCCTGCTTAAAAAAATCTCTAACATCTTCGATATCACGTGTCCGTGCCATACTCGGTAAACTGTCTAAAAAAACACGCCCATAAGAGCGTTTCAATAATCGCGGATCACATATCATTAATACACCCCGATCCTGACTATCACGAATCAATCGCCCTACCCCCTGCCGCAAAGAAATGACCGCTTCAGGCAACTGATGCTTACTGAAGGGATTGTCCCCAGATTGCTCCATGACCTTTAAACGCGCTTTAAGCACTGGGTCATTAGGCGCCTCAAAAGGTAGTTTATCAATAATGACACAAGACAACGCTTCTCCTCTAACGTCAACACCCTCCCAAAAACTAGAGGTCCCTAACAAGACCGCATTACCGGATTGTTTAAATCGTTGCAATAAATAAGATTTTGAACGGGTCCCTTGAACGAGCAATGGAAACTCTATAGCAGCTTCCATCTGCTTCGCAACCGCCCGCATTGTCGCATGACTGGTAAATAAAAAAAAAGCACGTCCTTGACTTGCGACAATGACAGGTTGGGCATATTTTACAATAGAATCAATGAAATCCGTAGAATTTGGTAAAGAAACCCCTTTAGGATGATAAAACAACGACTGACCGGGGTAATCAAACGGACTCTCCCAATAATGCGAATCAACCCCTTCTAAGCCCAGACTGCTCAGAAAATAATCAAATTTCTTACCGACACTTAACGTCGCTGACGTAAAGACCCAGGTTTGCCCATGTTGGCGCATAAAGGACTGAAAATCATTCGCGATATTGACTGGCGTACGCGACAACGTAAACGTTTTTTTAAACACCTCATACCATTGAATCCACGAACTATCTTGTGCCTGCACTAAAGTTTCAAGATCCCCTATCAACTGCTCAGAACGCTTAGAACATAGATCTATACCTTTACTGGACCCTGCCAGCTCTGATAATTGCGTAGAAAGATTATTTAAAACGGTTAAAAGTTCTTTTAATGTTGTCCAAAGCCGTTGATCTACTTCCAAGTCGACCCAAGCGCCCCTTTTTAATTCAATACCAAACGCCATTTTTAAGGTTATTACCGCGCTTAAAACCTCTTCGGCACATCTACGTAAATTCGGTAATGACACCGATAAATTAACGCTTTCTGCGATCGTTGACTGCGCTAAATCTTTAATTTGGTTACCACTAACCGTATTACCTAAAAAGCCACTCGCCACCTTAGCAAGTTGATGCGCTTCGTCTATCACGATTACATCCGCATCAGGTAATAACTCACCAAAGCCAGTATCTCGTATACTCCAATCAGCACAGAGTAAGTGATGATTAACAACGGTAATATCCGCCTCTTTAGCCATTTTTCGTGCCTGAGTTAAATGGCACCGATGGTAATCCGGACACTCTTTCCCCAAACAATTATCGGCGGTTGAGGTCGCCTGAAACCAAACTGGCGCCGACTCTGAGATAATCTCCATTTGCGTTATATCACCCGATTTAGTTTGTAACGACCAGTCTTTAATCGCCATCAATTGGGCTTGCTCTTCGGCGTTAAACGAATGACTATGGAGCGCCTTCTCCAATCGATACAAACATAAGTAATTACTCCGCCCTTTAAGCAAACAAGCACTAAAAGGGGTCTCAATAACCTGTCTCAACATGGCAATATCTTTAAAAAAAAGCTGATCTTGTAGGTTTTTGGTACCGGTCGAAATAACCGCTTTTTTACCCGCAGCAATAACAGCGGCTAAATAGGCAAAGGTTTTACCGGTCCCTGTACCCGCTTCCGCGACAAGATGTTTTTCATTCTCAATAGCTTGGTAAATAGCAGTGGCCATCTCAAACTGCTCTACTCTGAGCTCATAATCAGGAACCTTTTGACTTAATGCGCCCTCAGTAGAGAAAAAATGATCTAAGTTGATCAAAACGACACGCTCCTTTTACGCTGTTGTATCTGGTATTGCCTCAAAACTTACGAAAAAAATTCAACCGATCGCGTAACAATAGCGCCTAAAAAATATCTGCACTAATTATTGGCTAGCGAAGACAACTCAAATAGCCTTTTCAAAAAAGGCACCTATGAATAAAATTAATTCAAAAAAATATAACCCCTGCTGAATAATTATTTAAAGATATAGCCTGACCCCTTTAATAGCAAACGCATCGAAGTTTAAGCACGCTATGATCGCATTTTATTCTAATTCAAAAAATTGTTATTTTTCACGCTCATCCAAAACCTTCAAGTCACTGCTCTGTGAGTAGCCTTATAAACACATCAAAAACAAACAACTTTCCCAACAATAATGAAGACTTACCTTTTATCACTTAGGAAGAATATAGGATTTAGGGGGATTTAGAACCGCACCATCGCCAGCCATACAAATAAATTATCAGTTCAAACCCTATTTAATATTGACTTTTTGGTCAAAATCATTCAATTTAAGCACTTGGAATGGTTGACCGAATTTTAATCTCAAAAAATCATCCAGCTTAAACTTAAAACTAAATTTAGTCTTAGAAAATTAACTGTACTCTGCCATTACGACAGACTACTTGGAGGAAACTTTATGAAAATGCCTGTTAAAAGCTGGCTGATCGCAACAACTGTCGCTACTTGTTTAGCTGCGCCTGCGATTTCAACTGCTAACAGTAACTTGGATCGACTCTCAAAAGACGCAAAAAACTGGTCTATGTGGGGAGGTGATTATCACGGAACTCGTTATAGTAAGCTCAACCAAATAAACAAAGATAACGTTAGCGAACTGCAACCTGCTTGGACTTTTTCAACAGGGGTTCTACGTGGTCATGAAGGCGGTCCAATCGTTGTTAACGATACCGTTTACATTCACACACCTTTTCCTAACACTGTTTACGCTCTTGATCAAGCATCGCAATCGGTTATTTGGGAATACACCCCTAAACAAGATGCAGATGTAACCATCCCTGTGATGTGTTGTGACACTGTTAACCGTGGCTTGGCTTACGGTGACGGTAAAATCTTTTTACAACAATCAGATACTGTTTTAACTGCACTTGATGCCAAAACAGGTAAGCGGATTTGGAGCGTACAAAACGGCGATCCTAAATTAGGCATGACCAACACCAACTCCCCTATTGTTGTGAACGACAAAGTTATAACAGGTATTTCAGGCGGAGAATTCGGTGTTCGTGGCTTTTTAGCGGCATATGATATCAACACCGGGCAGTTAGCTTGGAAAGGTTACAGCATGGGTCCTGATTCGGACACATTAATTAACTCAAGCTCTACCACTACCTGGGCAAACGGTAAAGTCACTAAAGTTGGCGCTAACTCAAGCACAAAAACCTGGGAAGGCGATCAATGGAAAATAGGCGGCGGAACTACGTGGGGCTGGTACAGTTACGACCCTAAATTAAACCTCGTTTATTATGGATCAGGTAACCCATCCACATGGAACCCTGTTCAACGTCCGGGTGACAATAAATGGTCAATGTCTCTTTGGGCACGTGACGCGGATACCGGTGAAGTGAAATGGGTTTACCAAATGACTCCACATGATGAGTGGGATTTTGACGGTATTAATGAAGTGCCATTAGTTGATCAAAAAATCAACGGTAAAATGCGCAAAACTATCGTTCATTTTGACAGAAATGGCATCGGCTACACCTTAGACCGTGTGACCGGTGAATTACTGGTTGCTGAAACTTTTGACAAAGCCGTCAATTGGGTTTCTGAAGTTGATATGCATACAGGTCGCCCAACAGTTGTTGATGAATTCAGTACTGAATTTCATGGTGAAGATGAAAACACTACCGGTGTTTGTCCAGCGGCTCTGGGGAGTAAAAACCAACAACCGGTTTCTTATTCACCGCAAACTGGTTTCTTCTATATCTCTGGTAACCACGTATGTATGGACTACGAGCCATTTGAAGTCAGTTACACTGCAGGCCAACCGTACGTAGGTGCTACCTTAAGCATGTACCCTGCAGGGGTTGATGCAACTAACGGTCGCAAAAACGGTTCAACTAACTTAGGTGTTTTCACTGCATGGGATGCTACAACCGGTGAAATTGTTTGGTCTAACGACGAACCATTCTCAGTTTGGTCGGGTTCTGTTGCAACGGCTGGTGGGTTAGTTTTCTACGGAACATTAGAAGGCTATCTGAAAGCGGTTGATGCTAAAACAGGTCGTGAATTGTATAAATTCAAAACACCTTCAGGCATTATCGGCAACGTAAACACTTGGAGCTTCAGAGGCAAGCAATATGTTGGCGTTCTCTCTGGCGTAGGTGGCTGGGCCGGTATCGGTATGGCGGCTGGGATCGATGATGGTACTGACGCTTCTAACACTGAAGGCTTAGGTGCTGTTGGCGCCTACAGAAGCCTAAGTGCTTACACTAAACTGGGCGGCGTTTTCACTGTTTTCGCTCTTCCAGGTCACCACTAAAGTTATTGCTATAAAATAACTTTTTGGTACATCTTAAAAGCCCTAGCTGATCTTTCAGCTGGGGCTTTTTTTTATCTACTGAATCTTACATCTTCTTTTTTCTTTTAAGAGAAACCCCATGACCCAGTCCCTTTTTGCTATCACCTCTTTATGCTGCACCCTACTCTTTAGCAGCGCTGTGCTTGCCAACGATGCCTTTAAAGTATGCGCCGACCCACTTCATCCTCCTTACTCATTAAAAGATGGCAGCGGCTTTGAAAATGACATTGCAGCTGTTTTTGCCAAACAATTAAATTTACCCCTTGAGTTCACCTGGTTTCCACAACGGATCGGTTTTATAAGAAATACTCTGCGCGCTCCGCTGGCTGACAATAAAGGTTATAAATGTAATGTTGTTATGGGCGTACCAACAGGCTACGACCTTGCCCTAACCACGAAACCTTACTACCACTCCAGTTATGTTCTGGTGATTGCCAAGGGCCGTGGATGGGACGACATAACATCTCCCTCCGAACTCGCAGATGCTGCTGAAAAACGACTTGATAATCTCAAAATCGCCATGTTTGACAGAGGACCTGGAACGACTTGGCTTCATCGAAATGGCTTAATCGATCAGGGAATTCCCTATCAAACCATGACCGGTGACAATGAAAACAATACTGCCATGATGATTAATAAAGACTTACGTGCCGGTAAAATTGATATGGTTATCTTATGGGGACCGATGGCAGGCTATGTGTTAGGAAACGGTGGCACCAACAATTACAACGTCATACCACTGAAATCAAATACAGGCATGAAGTTTGATTTTTCTATCTCAATGGCAGTTCGCTATGGCGATAAGATAAGAAAAGAACGACTAGAAAAACTAATTGATGAAAATGCCCAAACAATACAAGATATTATTCAATCCTATCATATACCATTGCTACCGATCCCAAAATATATACCCAGAGATGATGATTAAAGGGCAAAAAAAAGGGTCCTTACGGACCCTTTTCTCTTAGATTAAGATTTGATTAGTCTATCAATCAATTTCCTTCATGCTTAATCTAACCCGTCCTTGTCTATCAATCTCTAGAACCTTAACTTTTACCACATCGCCCTCAGCCAACTTATCACTGACCTTTTCGACATGCTCGGCTGATATTTGAGAAATATGTACTAAGCCATCTTTTCCAGGCAAAATAGTCACAAAAGCACCAAAGTCCATTAGCCTAGCCACTTTTCCTTCATAGATTTTACCCACTTCAACTTCAGCAGTTATTTCTTCAATTAATCGTTTGGCTTCTTCACCAGCACCCTTATCAACAGATGCTACTTTAACAATACCATCGTCCGTTAAGTCAATACTTGCCCCCGTTTTCTCAGTTAAGCTGCGAATCGTCGCGCCCCCTTTACCGATAACATCACGGATTTTACTGGGATCAATCTTAAATGAAATAATTCTAGGCGCGTAATCTGACATTTCTTCGCGGGTTTCAGAAAGCGAATCATTCATTCTATCGAGAATATGAAGCCGGCCTTCTTTAGCTTGAGCCAAAGCCGTTTCCATAATTTCATTAGTGATGCCATCAATCTTAATATCCATTTGCAGTGCCGTAATACCTTCTTCCGAACCTGCAACTTTAAAATCCATATCGCCTAAATGATCTTCGTCACCCATAATATCTGACAATACAGCAAAATCATCACCTTCCTTGATTAAGCCCATTGCTATTCCGGCAACCGGTGTTTTGATAGGCACCCCAGCGTCCATAAGTGCCAAGCTGGTACCACAAACCGAGGCCATTGAACTTGAACCATTTGACTCTGTGATCTCTGAAACGACACGAATAACATACGGAAAATCATCAATGCTTGGAACAACCGCTAAAACACCCCGCTTCGCTAAACGACCATGGCCAATTTCTCGACGCTTGGGTGTTCCGACAAAACCCGTCTCTCCCACACAAAAAGGAGGAAAGTTATAATGCAGCATAAAATTATCTTTACGCTCGCCACTTATAGAATCAATAATTTGCGCATCACGCCCCGTTCCCAAGGTTGCAACGACAATGGCTTGCGTTTCACCTCGAGTAAATAAGGAAGAACCATGCGTTCTTGGCAGAACACCGGTACGAACCGTAATAGGGCGAACGGTACTTAAATCACGGCCATCAATACGGCTTTGAGTTGATAACACGTAGTCTCTGACCACCCTTTTTTCAAGACTTTCAAAAGCGCCCCGAACGGCTGATGCATCATACGCATCATCTTCAGTTAACTTTTCAATCAACTCATTTCTAACTACTTTGAGTTGATTTTGACGACTTAATTTTTCAGGTATTTTATACGCATCACTGATTGCGGCTTCAACTTCACTGGCAACCTGAGCTGCCAACGTTTCGTCTTTAACCGGTGCAGTCCAGTCCATAGCCGGCTTATTAACTTCCTGAGCTAATTCACTGATGGCTGCAATTGCCACTTGCATTTGCTCATGACCAAACATGACCGCGCCTAACATGATTTCTTCGCTTAATAATTCAGCTTCAGACTCAACCATTAAAACAGCTTGATCAGTACCTGCAACCACTAATTCCAACTGTGATTCTTCTAACTCACTCTTCGTTGGGTTTAATATATAATCGCCGTTGTTATAACCCACTAATGCCGCTGATATAGGGCCATTGAAAGGTAAGCCTGAAATCGATAAGGCTGCAGATGCACCTAACAGTGCAGGAACCTCTGTCCCAATTTCAGGATTAAGTGACATGACTGTCGCAATAATTTGAACCTCATGAGTAAAGCCTTTGGGAAACATGGGGCGAACCGGTCGATCAATCAATCGACACAATAACGTTTCCTGCTCAGAAGGCCGACCTTCTCGCTTAAAAAAACCGCCAGGGATCTTACCCGCTGCATAACTTTTTTCCTGATAATTAACGGTCAATGGGAAAAAGTCAGCACCAACCGGACCGTCTTTTTCCACAACGGTCACTAAAAGCGATGTCCCTTCAATATCAATTAGCACGGCACCATCTGCTTGACGTGCTATTTCCCCTGTTTCAATACTGACAGTTTTTCCGCCATACTGAAATTCTTTACGAATATGAGTCACTATAATTTTCCTCTAAATTTTGAGAGTATTTGAAAACAAATTCCGTTCTTAAACTTTACTTATTTTCTTAAACCCAATCGCTCAATCAATGAACGATAACGCGCAATATCTTTTCGCTTAATATAATCCAGTAATTTACGACGCTGATTAACCATACGCAATAAGCCACGGCGCGAGTGATTGTCTTTTTTATGCGCCTCAAAATGAGTCGACAAATGAGTAATATGCGCTGTTAATAAGGCAATTTGAACCTCAGGTGATCCTGTGTCCGTAGATGTCAATTGGTAATCTGCAATGACTGCTTGTTTTTGTTCTGTTGTAAATGGCATTTTTTATAACCCCTATATGGTTAATTTATTAATAATAAGGTCTTATATGCAAAGCGCCGATACTTAATGCACCGCACTACACACAAGACACCCCTCAAACTTCATTGTTTTCCGCAATAGGGCGCAGAAACAATGAAAAAACTCAGACATATAAATACCGTCAATTAATACCAGTATAAATACCTGAAAGATCTAATTGCATCAAACTGGTAGTCGCTTGATGCACCTAAAAAATCAATTAAAATTAAATAATCGTTTAGGTATTAATTGTCCCGCTGGTATGAGTTGCCCAATACCAACAAATAAGTCCTCTGAATACATTCTCACTAAACCCTGTGAATCGTTCGCAGGCAACACAATCGGCTGACCATTTTGAATAGATTGACATTGCCTAGTATCCAATGCAATTTCCGGCCAATCTGATAAAATCTCATCGGCAGGAATTAAACACCGTTCTAATTCATCCTTTTGTTTAAACAAACTTAATTGCTCAATGGTAAAACAACGGTCAAGGTGTAAATGTCCAACAGCCAGTCGCCGTAATTGTGAAATAGTTGCTCCACAACCCAATTTACGCCCAATGTCTTCAGCTAGACTTCTAATATAAGTTCCTTTAGAGCACCGCACATCCAAGACCAATTTATTAGAGTTGAATGATAACAAATCTAACTGATGAATAGCTACTTCCCGTGGCTTTCTATCAACCACTTTCCCTTCTCTGGCCAATTCATACAATCGCTTACCTTGGTGTTTTAAAGCAGAATACATCGGTGGTACTTGGCTAATATTACCTTTGAAAACCGACAAACAATGTTCTATCTCTTCAACTGATAAATCGGGTACTTCTGACGTGCTTAATACCTTACCTTCTGTATCACCGCTGTCAGTCGTAACACCTAATAATAACGTTGCCTGATAACGCTTATCCGTATTCAATAAAAAAGAACAAACTTTAGTTGCCTCTCCCAAACACAGCGGCAAAACACCGGTTGCCAATGGATCCAAGCTACCCGTGTGACCGGCTTTATTGGCATTAAACAACCGCCTGACGTCTTGCAATGCACCATTAGATGAAAGCCCAGAAGATTTATCTAACAGAATCACCCCATGTACATTCAAACCAGATTTACGCCGTCTTCCCATGGGGGTTACTCTACCCCTTCGGTATCACTGCCATCTAATAATTTAGAAATTCGCATTCCGGTTTCTAGCGCATCATCATAAAAAAACTTAAAATGCGGCACTCTGCGCATTTTCATTCTTTTACCTACTTCCAGACGGATATAGTTAGCCGCCTCCGCTAAAATAGCCATTTTTTCTGCAACTTCTTTAGCATCGGTATCGAACAGCGATACATAAATTTTAGCAATTGCGAGGTCTCTGCTGACTTCAACGTCACTTACCGTCACAAACCCCAACCGTGGGTCTTTCATCACCGTTTGCATCACAACGGCCAATTCCTTGTGTAACTGTGATGAAACCCTAGCATTACGCGTAAACTCTCTAGCCATTTAACTTAGATCTCACGTCTAACTTCGATGCGTTCAAAAACTTCGATGTAATCATTATTTTTAATATCATTATAGTTTTTGACACCAATACCACATTCCATACCTGATTTTACTTCTTGTATGTCATCTTTAAATCGACGCAATGATTCTAATTGACCTTCATAAATCACAATATTCTCGCGTAAGACTCGGATAGGCAAATTACGTCGAACAAACCCCTCAATAACCATGCAACCGGCAATGGCACCTAACTTAGGTGAGCGGAAAACATCTCTAACTTCAGCAATACCCACAATCTGCTCTTTAATTTCTGGCGATAATAATCCACTGATAGATTTCTTAACTTCATCAATGACATCATAAATTATGCTGTAATAATGAAGATCGATCCCTTTATCAGCAATGAGTTTACGTGCGGTTGCATCTGCACGAACATTGAAACCAATAACGATAGCATCAGAAGCCAATGCTAAATTCGCATCTCCTTCATTAATACCACCCACACCGCCATAGACAACTTTAACTTTTACCTCATCATTTGATAGCTTAGTGAGCGACTCTTTTAATGCCTCCAAACTACCATGCACATCTGCCTTAATA
Source organism: Methylococcales bacterium OPU3_GD_OMZ (assembly GCA_001901525.1). Lineage (GTDB taxonomy): Bacteria > Pseudomonadota > Gammaproteobacteria > Methylococcales > Methylomonadaceae > OPU3-GD-OMZ. The sequence goes on from MPSY01000044.1 coordinate 11,153, forward strand.
ACCAAATTTAAGGTCGTCGTATCGCCTGCCGCCATCCGAGAAAAGACCTCATCTAATTTTGCAGCTTGTTGAGCTGCCAGTTTATTAGATTTTAATTTTTCGGCACGATGCTCTGATAATTCACGCGCAGATTTTTCATTCGTGACGACGATAAAGTGTTCACCGGCAGTCGGTGCTCCTGACAAGCCTACAATTTCAACAGGAACCGAAGGTCCCGCTGACTTGATCACTTTACCCGATTCATCATGCATATTCCTAACCCGGCCATACTCGCTGCCACATAAAACAATCTGTCCTTTTTCAAGGGTTCCTTTTTGTACCAGTACAGTCGCTACCGGACCCCGTCCTTTGTCTAAACGAGCCTCAATGGCAAACCCGGACGCAACCCCTTCAACCGGCGCTGCAAGCTCGAGAATTTCAGATTGCAATATTAATGCCTCTATCAGATTGTCTACACCCTCACCGGTCTTGGCAGATACCTGAATAAACTGAACCGTACCGCCCCAATCCTCAGGAACAACATCAATCGTGGCTAATTCCTGCATAACACGTTGCGGGTCAGCAGCAGGTTTATCCATTTTATTAATCGCAACAATAATAGGAACTTCAGCCGCTTTAGCATGCTCAACAGCTTCTTTAGTTTGCGGCATAACCCCATCATCTGCAGCGACAACAATAATGACCACATCAGTCACTTGCGCACCTCTTGCACGCATGGCAGTAAAAGCCGCATGCCCGGGTGTATCAAGAAAGGTCACAGCAGCATGATCAGTGACGACTTGATAGGCCCCTATATGCTGCGTTATGCCACCGGCTTCTCCGTCTGCGACGCGAGATTTTCTTATATAATCAAGCAATGAGGTTTTACCATGATCTACATGACCCATAATCGTAACGATGGGGGCTCTTGAGTGACTCTCACGCAACTCTTCAACATCAAGACCTAAAACAGAATTCTCAATGTCATCTTCATTCTGCAAAATGGCTTTATGCCCTAACTCCTCCACAATAATTACCGCCGTATCCTGATCGATACTTTGATTGATCGTAGCCATAGTGCCAAGTTTCATCATTTGCTTAATAACATCGGCCGCTTTAATACTTAACCGCTGTGCCAACTCAGAAACAATAATATGTTCAGGGATGGCAATTTCTTTTGCTATCAGAACAGTCGGCTTTTCGAAGCCATGTTGATTATTTGATGTGTTAACATCTTGTTGGCGTTTTTTCCCTGAGCCTTTTTGACGTTTAACACCGCCTTTACCTCTTTTAACAGCAGGCGCCTTTTTAGCACCCACACGCGTTGGCTTCGATGGCTTTCGAGCCGGACTCGAAACAGGATCATTTCTTTTCGACTCGACTTCTTTCGCTTTTTTCTCTTCCTGCTCTGATTTTCTTTTGGCATCTTCCTGCTCTACCAAACGTTCTTGATCTGCTTTTTGCTTAAGCACCTCTTGGCGGCGTTTTTCTTCTTCGTGCTTCAAATGCGCTTGAGAATCCAAATGTAACTGATGCTCTTCAGCTTCTTGTTTTTTCATTTGTTCGACTTTGAGTCGGTCTTTTTCTAATTGAACCTGCTCCTCCACTCGCAATCGATCTTTTTCTAATCGAGCGTGTTCTTCTGCCGCTATTTCAATACGCTGTTGCTCTAACGCATTTTGAGCCTGAACTTTCTCATCCAATAATTCAGTTGTATCCACTTCACTGCGTTTCACATAAGTTTTTTTCTTACGCACTTCGATGCTAACCGTTTTATCTGACTTTCCAGAACCCTGCCCCAATTTTAATTTACTGACTGATTTTCGGTTCAAGGTGACACGACTTGGAGAATTCTCATCATCAGATTTCCCATGACGCTTCCTTAAATGCCCCAATAAAGTAAACTTCTGTTCTTCGGTTAATGACTCATCAGCCGACTTCACACTTATTCCAGCATCTTTCAATTGCAGTATTAATCGATCAATAGGAATACCAACAACTTCAGCTAAGTTTTTTACTGTAATACTACTCATATTCCCAAGCTCCTATTCGCCGGCGTCCTCTACAAACCACGGTTCACGCGCTTTCATAATTAACTCTCCAGCACGTTTCTCATCAATCCCATTAAAAACCAACAAATCATCAATAGATAATTCAGCTAAGTCATTCATGGTCACTATATCCTTCTTGGCTAAATCATAAGCCAATTCTTTATCCATACCATCCATATTCAACAGATCTTCGTCTGGCTCTCTGGTCTCAATTTTCTCTTCTGTAGCAATCGCACTAATAAGCACAGCATCTTTGGCACGATTTCTTAATTCTTCAACGAGGTCTTTCTCAAACGCTTCTATTTCAAGCATTTCATTCATCGGCACATAAGCTATTTCTTCAACACTATTAAAACCAACGTCAACAAGAATTTCAGCAATGTCTTCGTCAACATCTAATTGTGCAATAAATAATTGTTTGGTGCTCTCAGCTACTGCCTGACTTTCTTGCTCTGCCTCAGCTGCATCAACAACATTAAGCTCCCAACCGGTTAACTCAGAAGCCAGGCGCACATTCTGTCCACCTCGCCCAATTGCCTGAGACAAATTATCATTTGCAACGGCCAATTCCATACTGTGTGAATCTTCATCAACCACAATTGAACTAATTTCAGCAGGTGACATTGAGTTAATGACAAACTGGGCCGTATTTTCATCCCATAAAATTATATCAACACGTTCACCGGCTAATTCATTAGAAACAGCCTGAACCCGTGATCCCCGCATGCCAACACACGACCCAATAGGGTCTAAGCGAGGGTCCAAGCTTCTAACCGCTATTTTAGCTCTCGAACCTGGGTCTCGCGCAGCTTCTACGATTTCAATAACACCGTCACCAATTTCAGGAACTTCTAATTGAAATAAGACTTTAATTAATTCAGGTGCTGAACGACTAATAAAGAGTTGCGGTCCACGCGTTTCAGAGCGGACATCCTTCAAATACCCTCTCACCCGGTCACCAATCCGAAAAGATTCTCTAGGAATCATATCTTCACGGCTCACCTGAGCTTCAACATTACCACCCAAATCCAATAATACGCCCCCACGCTCCAACCGTTTGACAACACCGGTAATCAATTCTCCTTTTCGATCTTTATAGGCCTCAACAATTTTACGCCGTTCAGCTTCCCGAACCTTCTGAATGATGACCTGTTTTGCTGCTTGCGCGGCAATCCGTCCAAACACAACAGAGTCGATAGGTTCCAGAACATGATCACCCACTTGAATATCAGGCTGCCCTTTAATCGCCTCGTCCAACGTTATTTCAACCTCTGGATTTTCCAGCGCAATGCCCTCATCACCCAAAGTAACAACCTCCCAACTGCGAAAGGTCTCATAATCACCGGTAGCTCTATCAATCACCACGCGTGCTTTAATATTGCCACCATTTTTCTTAACTGTTGCTGCTTCTAACGCTAACTCTAACGCCTCGAATATTTCTTCTTTTTCAAGATCTTTTTCATTAGAAACAACATCAACTACTAATAATATTTCTTTACTCATTTA